>JAFGSO010000061.1 GCA_016934605.1 Calditrichota bacterium
ATCATCACCATGTTTGGTAAACCGGTCGGTGATCCGGTGATAGATGCCGGTATTCAATTTAAACTCCCATTCTTCCACAAAGCCAATGTATTCGACAGACGATTCCTGGAGTGGGACGGAGATCCCAATCAGATTCCGACCAAGGATAAACGATTCATCTGGGTGGACACTTACGCCCGCTGGAGGATCAAGGATCCGCTGCTGTTCTTCCAGCGATTGCGGGATGAAAGAGGTGCCCAGTCCCGACTGGACGATATTCTGGACGGGGAAACACGGAATGCAGTAGCGAATCACGATCTGGTAGAAATTATTCGCTCCACCAACCGGGAGATTGAAATCAGTGAAGAACTGGAAGAAATTCTTGAATCGGATTTTGATATCGACATTAAATACGGCCGTGAACAGCTTACCCGTTTGGTAATGGAATCGGCAACGCCAAAACTGGGCGAGCTGGGAATCGAACTTCTGGATCTCAGGTTTAAACGGATTAATTATGTAGAAGAAGTGCAACAGAAAATCTTTGAGCGAATGATTGCCGAAAGGAAGCGGATTGCTGACAAATTCCGCTCGGAGGGTGAAGGTGAAGCGGCAAAAATTATTGGTGACCGGGAACGCGATCTGAATGAGATTCAATCGGAAGCGTATAAAACTGCCCAGGAAATTATCGGTAAAGCCGATGCAGAGGCAACCAATATATATGCCCGTGCTTACGATCAGAACCAGTCGTCCCGGGACTTTTACCGGTTCCTGAAAACCCTTGAAACTTACCAGAACACTCTCTCCGAGAAGGACTGGCTGATTCTGACCACTGAAGGTGATTTCTTCAAATATTTACAGGATCAACGTGGGAGATAGTAAACATAAAAAAACCCCGGCGGCCAGGGCGGCTGCCGGAGTTTCATGTGTATCCTCTCCTCAAACTATTTATACCGTTGTTTCTTCTGTTACGTGAGTATAGACATCAAATTTGGGTGGATTTTCGAAATGTTTCTTCACTGCACACTGATCAGCTGCACGGATCAATGCATGATGATATTTTTCAGGGAATTCTTCCGGTACCTGAATTTCCAGATCTACTTTCCCAATCATCCCGGTAAACGGATTGGTATGCATCCGCTGAATAATGCGGATTTCCTCAGTCGATAAACCCCGCTGTCTGCAGAAACCTAATACATAAATACCGGCACATGTGCCGATTGAGGCCAGGAACGTGGCGAAGGGAGTCGGTGCCGAAGCGGGATGACCATTGCTTCCGGGTTGATCAGTTTCAACTGTATATGGTCCAAAATGGGCATCTACTTTTAAACCACCGGGAAAATCGATAATCATTTCCATATATAATAATCTCCTATTTTTCCTTTTTCATCAAAACATTGTTAAATAGATGAAAAAAAATATGGAAAGTTACAGGGCTGCAGAAAAGTTTGGATTTACAGAAAATATTTTGATGGGGAGATAAATCTCAGCTCTGGAACTGAGTCTTATACAGTTGCGAATATAAGCCTTTTTTCTTCAGAAGAGATTCATGGTTACCAGTTTCCAGGATTCGGCCACGATCGATCACCAGAATTTTATCGGCGTTCAGAATCGTGGATAGTCGATGGGCGATAACGATGGATGTCCGGCCTTTCATCAGTTTGTTCAATGCTTCCTGGACCAGAATTTCACTTTCAGTATCCAGAGCCGAAGTGGCCTCATCCAGCAACAGGATTCTGGGATCGCTCAAAACTGCCCGGGCAATAGCAATCCGTTGACGTTGCCCTCCCGACAGCTGCACGCCCCGCTCACCTACTTCGGTGTCATAAGTATTTTCCATCTTCATGATAAACTCGTGGGCATTGGCAATCCGGGCCGCTTCTTCGATTTCGGTGTCAGTGGCATCAAGCCTGCCATAGCGTATATTATCTTTTATGGTAGCAGAAAACAGGATGGTTTCCTGAGGAACCATGGCGATGAACCGCCGCAAATTGCTGAGCGGTATACAATTAATATCAAAGCCGTCTATGAGGATATGTCCTTCCTGGATGGTGTAAAATCGCGGAATTAAATTGACGATGGTGGTTTTTCCACCCCCACTCGGACCAACCAGCGCCACTGTTTTTCCGGATTCTGCCCGGAAGGAAACGTCATGGAGAACATATTTCCTGCTGTCATAAGAGAATGACACATTCCGGAATTCGACATTACCCTGTATCTGTTCAATTGCTGGCTTTTCAGTAACGGCGGTATCAAATTCCGGTTCTTCATCCAGAAGCTCGTAGATCCGGCCTGCCGAAGCCATGGCTTTCTGAAATACCACATTGGAATCTCCCAGGGCTTTCAACGGTTTGTATGCCATCACTACCAATCCGATAAAGGTGATGAAAGTGCCGATGGTCATGCTGCCGGTACTGATCTGCCAGGAACAGAACAGGATGATAAAAGCCATACCGCTGGTGCTGAAAATTTCATTAAAGGGCTTCAGAAGAGCTACCAGGCGGACAATCTTGATGGAGTAATCGTAATTACGCCTGCTTCGTTCCTCGAAATTTTCCCGTTCGAAGTTCTCCCGGTTAAACGCTTTCACGATCTTGATGGAGTTGATCTTTTCCGTGAGAAAGGAGGTAATATCCGCCACATTCACCGAAATATCATGACTGACCCGCCGGATGCGGTCACCGAAAAATTTAATAATGACACCGGCAAAGGGAAAAACCATCAGTGACAGCAGAGAAAGTTGCCAGGAGGTAAAAAACATAGCTGTCACGTAAACAACCGTATATATAAGGTTCTGAGTAAACTGCACCATGGAGGTCATGGAATTTTCCAGCTGCATAACGTCGTTGCTGATGCGGGCAACGATATTGCCGGTCCTCTCCCGGTCGAAGAACCGCATGGGCAGCAGCACAATCCGATCGAATATTTCCTGCCGGATGCGCATCAGGAACTTGTTTGAGGTGGAATTCATCAGATATTCACGCAGATAGACGAAGATGACTTTGAATACCACCAGCAGGATAACCGCAACCGCAAAATAGATGATGAAACGGGTGACATCGTCCTGGCTTTGCAGATTGATGGTAAAAAAATGAATGCCGCCCTTTTCGACATCCTGCCGGAGAAAAAATTCCTGTCCGGTGCGCACCTGGTTCTGGATTTTGGTCAGTGCATCGAAGAACAGGCCGATGGAGACCGCCAGCAGGGTATCGCTGAATCCCATCAGGGCGGTAGCCACCAGTCCCCAGAAGATGCGGAGTTTATAGGGGAAAAAATAGCGGACGAATCGTCGGATATTGTTCACAGCTATCTGAAATTCCTGATATTCTAAGCGTCAATTTAAAACCAACAAAGTATAATACGGTAAATAAATTGATCCAAATATAAATAATTAAATAGGTGGACAAATTTGACATGCTAGCTACATAACCGGCGGGATGGCAAGGCACAAGGGATAAGGGATAAGGGATAAGGGCAAGTGATAGGTGATAAGTGATAGGTGGTGAGAAATATGGATAAACCGACATCCATCGACCTGATCTCCGCTGCGCTGCGATAATATCTGGCGCCGAAATACATCAAACCCGTTTTATGCTCTATTTTTTCTGTTGTGGATTCTTCAACCACCCCCCGGATAAGGCAAGTGATAGGTTATAAGTGATAAATAATATACACCATAATTTTTTCCACCCAACCACCCCCGGATAAGTGCATAGACCGGGGACATGAGTAACAGGTGTTCGGAGACATAGGTAACTTTTTTTAACGAATATACCAGTAGTCTGCCCTATACGCTTATATCCCTTACCTTATACTTCCATTACTCAGCCAACAGGTTCCACAGGATTATTATAGATGGGATTCCTGCCTGCCAGACTCCGCTACTCTCCGCACCTCAGACCACACCCTCAAAAAATTCCCGCTGCAGATTTTCTGAATGTCCTCATCACTGTAACCGCGATTCATGAGCTCCCGGATAATATTGGGATATCCCGATACATCCTCTACTCCCTCCGGGACCATGGAAACGCCTTCAAAATCCGACCCCAGACCCACGTGATCTACGCCAACCAGTTTGATGACATGCTCAATATGATCCACCACATCGCTTAAAGTCCCGGGATTCAATGAGTAAAGAGTTCGCAGGCTGTCCACAAATTTCATTGTTGCAGAATCCCGCCTGCCCACCCGGTGTTCTGCCATAAACTGTTCGCGCTGAACATTAATTTCCTGGGAAATTTTAAAAAAATCCTTCACAATAAAAAATGATCCAAACGGAATCTGTACCACCCCGCCCTTCCGGGCAATCATTTGAATCATGCCATCTGTGAGGTTACGTTCAAAACCCGGCGTGAAATGACGGCAGGCGGAATGGGTGGCAATTACCGGAGCCTGCGATATTTCCATAATATCATAAAAGGTTCCATCGGAGGCATGGGACACATCCACCATCATACCCAGACGGTTCATCTCTCTCACAACCTTCTCTCCAAACGGACTTAAACCGTCCCAGCGGCTCCCCTCCTCGAAAGAAGAATCCCCTAACCGGTTATGTTTGGAGTGAATGAGCGTCATATACCGGACACCGCGCTGATAAAAATGCTCCACATTCTCAACAAGCCCTTCCAGTCCGGTGCCGTTTTCAATGCACAGGACAATCATCACCGTGTCGGTTATTCCTTTTTGATTGATTTCCTCCGGCGACTTAACAATCATAAATTTATCCGGCCATTTTTTCTGAAAACTGACAATCAGATCAATCTGACTGTGGGTGTATTCATCGGCATTGCTGCTGTCCTCATAAGAAGGCGAAATGTATGCAGCGATGAACGGTACATTCAATCCCCCTTCCCTGGCACGAACATAATCAAAATGTCCTTCATCACGACGAACCGAAAGATCAATGAATTCCCGCCTCATCATATAGGGAAGATCAATATGAGAATCCAGGATCAGGATGTTGTGGGCGGTCTGCATTGCCTGATCAATTGATACCTCTTTCTGATGGTTCCACGACAGCAGCAGAGTGAAAAATAACAGAACCGGAAAGATGAAACGCATGAATATAATCTCCTTAAATTAAAGATAATATGCGGAGAGAACCAAGAAAAAATAGGGAGGGTGGACCCATAGTTTATATCTCCTTATCCTGTCACATAATTTTTTCTCTGTGAACTCCGTGTAACTTCAGCAAACCAGATTTATCTCTTTAAAAATCACCAAATCCTACCCCCCTTCTTTCCCTATTACCTTATTTCCTTATTCCCTTATACCCTTATACCCATCCCCTTTGAATCCGTATTAAATGACTCTCCTCACATATCCGAGCAGGTGCCGGTTAAACTCAGCCGGATTTTCCATATTGGATAAATGAGCTGCATCGGGGATGAGGTGCATCGTGGTATCCGGGCAGAGAGAAGCCATTTCTTCCGCCTCAGCCGGACTGGTCAG
>JAFGSO010000408.1 GCA_016934605.1 Calditrichota bacterium
AAAACAATGCCTAAGTGGCCACATGAATATATAGTTCGCGAAAGAGTTGATGAGAAGCTATTTGTAAAACTAGTAAAACATATAAGATATCGTGGGTACGAGGGGAACTTTTATAAAAAGAGGATCACCTATTTTGAGCATGATGGATTGGTTTATTGGACGATGGGCGCTCCTATTGATGAAACAACCATCATCAATCGTTGCACGAAAGAAAACACCTATGAATATCGATTAATAAATGGTTCTCTACCCGATTAAACATAAGTGAAAAAACCTTTAGATTATAGGATTATTAATTTGCATTTTCAGGCATGAAAATATCAAAATTTCATGAAGTTCCATAGTTCTGAGGCTGAAGATTGTTCGCAAAATAAAGCTTGTACGAATAATTTTCCAGCAAATTGAAAGTTTATCGATCAATACTTTCATAACTATCAATATCAGCTTTTGAGAATATTTTATTCCAATTACTTTTAATATATTTCCAAGCCCAAGGTTGTATGTTGTATGACCAACTATCAAGGTTTCCTATGTTTGATGATCTAAAAATAATTTCGAAGGCTTCTAATTCCTTTACTATCCCATCTGAAATAGATAGATATTGAGTTCGAGTATTGTTGAGAAAATAACCAAGCAAAATATCTTTTTCTTCTGGTGTTAAATCGAACAGTCTTTTTGTCATATTTCGAAATTTTTTCTTATTATTTACCCCTTGTTTTCCCCAATTAATTATTTGAAAAATAATATCAGAGATAATTAATGCAATTGAAAGAAAAAATACCACACTAATCCATGGCCGAAATTGATTAATAAAATTTGTTAATCCAAAAAAATCGGTCCATTTCTGATCTAGAAACAGAAAGGCTCCTGAGACTAGTGAAATCGGTAACAAATACCTTGGAGAAAGTTTTATCCAATCTATAATCTTGGACCAATCCATATTAATTTCAACCCATTGACCAAATATTATTCCATACGATATATAGAATTCTACATTAGATTCTTAGCAAAAATATCTTTTAGCTACTTGTGGAAATAAAAAATTTTTTACTTAACAAAATAGTTTTTTCTATGCGGGATGACTCACCCAAAATTTTATTTTCTGCAATAAGGATATATTATCATTTCACCTTTGAATGATTACCAGAGGAATATCCGTTTTTCTACATAATTCAGAATCAAAACAAATATAACTAATCTTATACAAATAGTATAGGAAGATAGAAATCAAAATGGAGAGCACCACTGTCCAGATGCTCCCCACCTTGAGTATTCTTTTAGATTTTCGAAATAACTCCTCTTCCATTTCTCAAAATAACAAATTACTAATAAAAAGTCAAATCGACTTGACAACGGGTATTTCACTATGTTTAGATGAATATACTTGACCCTATCAAGTACCAAGTATGACCAAAATATTTCAGGAATCAATAACCAAAAAAGACCTGATTAAATTTCTGGTTCCAAAATCTTTAAAAGATTCCCTTCTTATCATTGCCCTTGAACGCAATATTTCCCTATCAGCTTTAATGCGACTGATCACATCAGATTATTCGAAGCGCTATATGGAAAAATGATTATCTCAATTACCAATCAAAAAGGAGGAGTTGGCAAGAGTACAACCGCAATTAATCTTGCCGCAGGCTTAGCCCTTGAAGGTTATAAGATCCTTCTTATTGATCTAGATCCTCAGGCTAATATCACCAAAGTATTTATCCAACATGAAGACGAAATCCCGATTCAGCGGACACTATACAACGTTATAATAAATTTCTATCCTCTTGAAAATATCACCCAGGAAACCCAGACCAAGAATCTCTTTATTGCCCCATCTCACATCCGCTTATCAGGTGCGGATCTTGAACTCAGTCAAGCTATGGACAATCGCAGCGAACGACTAAAGCGTGCACTGTCCCCCATCATTCAGCAATATGATCATATCATAATTGATACACCACCTTCGCTTGGGTTACTGACCATCAACGCACTGACAGCCAGTGAAAAGCTAATCATTCCGGTTTCAACCGGTTTTTTCGCACTCACCGGATTAGTGCAGCTGAAAGAAACCATCGAAATGGTCACTCAAACGGAATTAAACAAAGGTTTAAGTATCCTAGGTGTCTTGTGCACTTTTTATGAAAGGACAAATGTATCTAAAGATGTTCAGAAACAGCTTACGGAATACTTCGGTGACCAGGTATTTAAAACCGTCATTCCCAAGAATGTTAGCCTTGAAGAAGCACACTCCAATCATACGCATATTTACCAATACGCGCCGAAAAGCTTGGGCGCAAAAGCGTACAAGAATCTGACAAAGGAGGTGCTGCAACGATGAAACCATCCGGGTTGGCAGACAGTCCTCTCTTTCCAAGAAAAATAGAAGAAAAGGCAAAGTTCGAAATATCCCCTTCAAAAATTACTGAACGAAAGCATGCTACCATGACACCACGCTATCACGATAGCATGATAGCAACAATCGCCAGATCCGTTCGGGAAGTAGGCAAGGAAGTCAGCACATACAGGCTCACCGTGCAAGAAAAAGAAACTTTGGCTGAAATCATTTATTACTTTCGGAGGGGAAAATGCCGTTTATCTGAAAATGAAATTGCTCGTATCGCAATAAATATCCTGATTGAAGATTTTAAGACAGATAAGAAATCATGCATGCTTTCACGCATTGCTGAAGTCATGAAAGCATGACATCATCCATCCATTCATTCATTCATTTATGCAGTCAGTCAGTCATTCATTCAATCATGACAGCATGCTATCATGCATCATTTATCTTATTGACAAGCATTTAGATGAAAGTGTATTTTGGTATCGCAAGTCCTGTTAGTGAGTAGGGGATGTCGTCTGCTAAATCCATCTGCAAGGAAAAGTGACCATGAGTCACTATAGCCGAACAGGTGTGTAACCAAAAGTTTCTACGACCCAGGGGAAGCCCGAGCACCAAAGCTAACAGGCCAGCGCCGTTAGGAAAAAAGACTAACAGGTAAAGAGGCGTAAAAACAGAAACGCCCCGGAATTACCAAGGCGTTGAATAAGAATGAAATTGTTTTCTGAGGAGTAGTCAACTTATCTCAGAAAATTTTTAAATTACCATTTTGCGTAAGCAAAATAAGTATCCATTCTGGGGGTTATATTGTCAAGAGGCATTTTTTCTACTTGACTTTATGTCGCACAATGTGTTAATTTGAAACACTGATATGTCTGAAACCATCAAAAGGCAATCATTATCTGATAAGAAAAAGGAAAGGATCATCACCATTGATGACCTCCTGGTATCCGCAGGAAAATTGTATAAAGGGCTGATCGAATTATCGCAGCAGAAGTATCCGCTGGATATTAGAAGGGGGGTGAGTGACATGAACGCCGAACGAGAAAGCGAGACCGTGAAGGCGCAGGGAAGGACCTACTTTTTTGATTTGGAGAGCACGAAAGAAGGCAAACCTTATCTGCGCATCACAGAATCACACATCAACAAACAGAACAATGAATCCGTCCGAAACACCATTCTGGTCTTTCAGGAGGATATCCATGATTTCACACAGGCATTTACCAAAATGGCCTACAAGGTGGGGAAGGGCTACAAGCGCGACTGAACAAATGTATAACCGAACCCTATTATGGATAGATTCCCATTTGCCCGCAATCACAAGGATGATTTAGTCCTGGGTCGCACAGGATCGCTTAACTTTTTTCCGAAATTTAAAATCAGTCCACAGGTGAGAAAATTCCATACCTATGTTGTCGGTTTAACAGGCAGAGGAAAAAGCAAGTTCCTGCAAAATTGCATCCTTCAGGACATCCAGAACGGGAGAGGTTGCGCCCTTGTAGATCCGCACGGAGACCTCGCCAAAGACGTTCTAGAGTCATTAATCGCTTCCGAATACTTCAATGACCCTTCAAATTACGAAAAGCTTTTATATGTTTCCCCACGCAGGCGAGATTACGTCATTCCATTCAATGTACTCGAGAAACCGGATGACCAGATCGAAACCTATGAGGTTAGCCAGCGGGTGATCTCTGCTTTCATGCGTGCCTGGTCACGCACCTTGCTGGAACCGCCTCGTTTTCAGCAAATCATGCGTGCGGGGTTAGCTGTGCTGGTGGAAACCCGAAAAACTTTATGTGATCTATACAATCTATTAACCGATGATGACTTTAGAAACACGTTGATCGAACAAATACCTGATCCAAAAGTGAAACGGGATTGCCAGGCGTTCTTCAATAATGAATTTGACCACTGGGGGAGAGAACGCTCATCAATGATCAGCAGCACGACCAATAAGGTCAATGCTCTCACTGATAATCCTAATCTCTTTTATATGCTTGGCCAAAAAGGGAACAACATCAACATCCGCAAAATCATGGATACTGGGAAGGCACTGCTGGTGGATCTTGGGGAATGCGATGACGAAACCAAACGCTTATTCGGAACGTTGGTTGTGACCGGATTCGAGCAGGCGGCTTTATCCCGATCCAGGATGGATATATCTAAACGTAATCCCTACTTCCTTTATATTGATGAATTCCAGGATTTTGCATGTCATCCCGGTTCAGCGGAGACTTTCAGCCAGATGCTCTCACAGGTGAGAAAATTTGGATTACATATGATCTTGGCCAACCAGAGTATTGCACAGCTCAACTCACGATTGCAGACAGCATTAGGAAATGCACAGACCATCATTTCCTTCCGAATCTCACGTGCCGATGCTGAAGTACTGGCAAAAATCCTTGGATACGTGGACCCGCAGCAGATCAAACACGACCAGCAGATCAGCGTCCAACATCCGTTATATTCTCCTCTAAATGAACAATGGGAAGGCTTTATCCAGCATCTCACCCGACAATCCGTCAGACAGGCCACAGTCAAAACCGCAGACGATCGTCTAGCAGTAATTTGGAGCGAGAAGGTAAAAAAGTCAGAAATATCAAAATATGAAATAGACCGGGTCATTCTTGAATTGATGAAAAGAAATGGATATTCAATGAACATCCTCAATCAGACTGCAAATCAAAACTCTGTAGATCAAGCTTCACATTGTGCATTTGCTTATTAGTGGGTGTACAACTTAAACATAGGTTTAAGGCTGATTGCTTGTGTTCGTTCACCTGTTCGAAAACCTGTACGGTCACTGCGAACAGGTTACTCTCAAGCCTGCGGGCATCGAACCCTGGGCTTGAGGCGGAAAAGAGCTGGTTTTGTCCGGGCGGGTCATTCGTCAGCTCATTTGCGCCCAAAAATCGGGCTTAAATCAGCTTTCCTCAAACCCCCGCTCCCAAAACCAGAGCGTCGGGGCACTCACCAACCAATGTTTATGGTTGGTCTCGACCCCGACTGCCTACGTCTGCGCCTCCGCTTAATGCTCCGCATTAACCGGCGGTTCCCTCGCACGAAAGACGCGTGCTCAGCGCCACGCGCGGCGCCAGACTCGCTACGCGAGACTGTCTCCTTGCTGACGACGTAGGCAGTCGTGCTCTCCGAGCCCGACGCTTTACGCCCCTGACATCTTTTCCGCACCTTA
>JAFGSO010000409.1 GCA_016934605.1 Calditrichota bacterium
ATTTAGCCAGAAGCATGCGGCCAAATTTAAATCAATAACATATCTGATTTTGTATCCTGTTATCATGGAGTTCATGAATTATTCAGGTTAACTTATTTATTTTAATATCTTTGTGCCTTCGTGATCTTGGTGATTATGAATTTTCCAGGCCAAGGTACATTGATGAATAAAAAAAATTCAGTGAATCTCTCCCCCTTTGTCCCCTCTCTTCAAAAAAGAAAAGGGATTGGAGAGTGAGATAATAAATTGATATTGAACAGCTAAATTCGCATTTATATACATATTGTGACTTTTGCTACACTTTTAAAATAGGATTCAAGACAAGCGGCTGAATGAACTTTAGTACGTCACCTGATTTACGTGCCAGAATACTCAGCTATATCACAAAAAATGGAATAACAGATAAAAATAGCTGGATATAATCAGGGTTGACAGCAAATTAAGCCATATTCCCACCCGTACCATCATTTGTATGGAGATATAGCGCGATCCAAAAATAATTGCATTGGGAGGCGTTGCTACCGGCAACATAAAAGCACATGAACTTGCAACCGTTGCGGGAAGCATTATCAGCAGAGGATCCAATCCAAGGTTAATGGCCAGCACAGCCATGATAGGCAGGATGGTTGTTGCCACAGCGGTATTTGATGTGAATTCAGTAAAAAAGATAATACAGAGGGAAATAATTAATAGCATAGGCCACAGAGGGAAATTGCCGATGAAGCCAAGCTGATTCCCGATCAAGTCTGCCAGTCCCGAAGTCTGAATGCCTTCTGCCAGAGCGAAACCACCTCCGAACAAAAGCAGAATATCCCAGGGAATCTGAAATATATTCTTCAATTTAAGCAGGGGCCTTGTCCCCGATTCATCGCGAATATGAATGATAAAGAGAAGTATGGCCATGGCAATCGCAATGGTGCTATCCTGAACCCAACCTTGTAATCCCAGAAAAGCAGGCCACCCTCTGATAGTAATGAAACCAAAATGAATATCCGAACGAAAAATCCACATGAGCGCCGTTCCGATAAAAACAGTAAGAACCCATTTCTGAGGCTTGGTAAGGGGTCCCAACTCCCGGTATTTTTCTCTGAAATACTGGCCTGGCTGACTCTTCGGAAGGTCTTTTTTCCTTATTTTGCCATATCCCAGAAATATCCATATACTTATAAAAAGCAAGACTGAAAGAGGGATCATAAAAACCATCCAGCGGAAAAAAGACAGTTCAGGCGCTTTGGGGAAAAATTTATTATAAATTCCCATAAAAATAATATTCGGAGGAGTCCCGATAAGTGTTGTTATTCCTCCAATGCTGCAACTGTACGCTATACCCAGCATCAGAACCGGCGCAAACCGGGAGATAAATCGCGACTGTTTCCCGCCTTCCTGTTCCATATGAACGATAACCGCGGTCGCAATGGGAAGCATCATTATTGCAGTTGCCGTATTACTGATCCACATGGATAAAAAGGCTGAAACCAGCATGAAGGACAGAAAAATGCGACGGGGCCGGCTCCCCAGCAGAGCAATGGTAAAAAGAGCAAAACGACGATGAAGTTCCCACTCCTGCAAAGCCAGAGCAATAAAAAAACCTCCCATAAACAGGAACACCAGATGGTTGGTGTAATTTGGAGCCACTTCTGCTGTTGTCATGATGCTGGTGAGCGGATAAAGAACCAGAGGCAGAAGTGCAGTAATTCCCAATGGAAGGGTTTCGGTCATCCACCACACCGCCATCAGCAGGGCTACCGCAGCCATATTTTGAGAAGATTCACTGACATTTTCCGGATTTGGAAGAAAAATAATCAGAAAAAATATGATTATTCCGATCCAGAAGCCTCTGGTGGCAGGTAAAAAGGACAAATAGTGCATTATCGGTATTCAATCCTAAGAAGTATTTTATAGAATTCAGCTTACATATAATTTCTCAAAAAATTGTCTCAATCCGAATAATTCACAAAACCCGAGATATCGGGTTCAAAATCTGTCACGATACTAATATAACAGAATTTATCAGATGAGAGCGATTTAAAATTTGTTTTGTAATATCCAAGCCGTAATCTTATTATTTATTATTCCTGCTCCAATTCTGGCCCCCAAAAATATTCTGAAAATTTTTGCAACTTTTCGAATTCAAGTTCGTCTAACCATCAAATTTCGACTTATTATGAAAATGGTCGAATATCTAATAAGGAAGAAGATTGCATGCATGATACTGATTTTTCCAAAAGACAACTGATCAAGCAGGAAGCAAAAAAACTGTTTTTCCGGTTTGGACTATCCAAAACCTCCATGGATGATATTGCACGGGAATGTCAACTCGCCAAGCCAACACTTTACTACTATTTCCCCAGCAAAGAAGCTATTTTTAATGAAATTGTGGTTGAGGAAGCCACCCAATTTATGAACAGTGTTGAAAAACAAGTGCCGACAGAACTGGGATCCGATGACAAAATTATCCTATTTTTTCGGGCTCTCTACCGGGATCTGAAGATATACGCCGAAAAACTTACCATTCTCCCCTCATCACTCTATGATAATTATCCTCACGGAGGCCCGATTGTCAAAAAAATCAATGAACTCCTTCGTGAAAAGCTTCGTCCTCTTCTGGAAGAGGGAAAACGAAAAAATATACTGGAATTAGAGGATCTGGAAACAACGCTCTCAGCATTGATTCTCATGACTGATTTTCTGAATCTCAAGTGGATGCAGTATTCTCCGGAGGAGGA
>JAFGSO010000410.1 GCA_016934605.1 Calditrichota bacterium
GAAGGTCCCCGCTACCGTCGGGTCGATCATATCAAGATGCTGATCAGGGAAGGCGTACTGGATGAGAATCTGCGACATGTAAATCATCAATAAACCTGAAAAAGGATGAATTTAGGATGCGGGAAGTTTTAGTAGAATGCAAATCATGCGGATACAAAAAACAATTTGAATTTTATAAACTCTATCAGGTGCCGGTTCATAGTGTCTTGTTGATGGAAAAACATAGCGAGGCCGTTAATTATCCCCGCGGTGAAATTTCACTGGGATTCTGTCCCGCGTGCGGTTTTATTTCCAATACAAAATTCGATCCCGGTTATCATGAATATTCTTCCAAATATGAAGAGACTCAGGGATTTTCTCATACATTCAATAAGTTTCATAAAGAATTGGCACTGAAGCTGATAGAGAAACATGATCTGAGAAATAAAAAGATCATCGAAATCGGATGTGGTAAAGGGGAATTCATTACCATGTTATGTGAACTTGGTCCGAACACCGGTTATGGATTTGATCCGGCCTATGTCAGTGAGCGAAATATCAGCACTGCACGGGAGCGGGTGGAGTTTATACAAGATTTTTATTCCGAAAAATATGTGAATTATCATGCGGATTTTGTGTGCTGTAAAATGACCCTTGAACATATTCCCGATACTCTGGAATTTATGAAAGTTGTTCGAAGATCCATTGCGGATCGTTTTAATACGATTGTGTTTTTTCAGGTTCCTGATATGGTAAGAATCTTGAAGGATGCCGGATTCTGGGATATTTATTATGAGCACTGTTCCTATTTTACCTCCGGTTCCCTGGCTAGGTTATTCAGAAAAGCCGGCTTTGAAGTACTTGATCTGTATAAGGCTTATGACGATCAGTATCTGATGATCGAGGCAAAACCGGTGAATGGTTCTGGCAGGAAAATTTTAATTCAGGAAGAAAGCGTGGAAGATATCCGACAATTAATCGGACAGTTTGAGGAAAAAATCGAGACAATTTTTAGATCGTGGCAAAAATTTTTATCGGGTAAAAAAAAGACCGTCTTATGGGGTGGGGGATCGAAAGGAGTCGCTTTTCTTACCACGCTGAAATTAAACAGCGAAGTTCAATATGCAGTAGATATTAATCCATATAAACATGGTACATATATGGCCGGAACAGGTCAGAAGATCGTATCCCCTGATTTTCTTAAAAAGTATCAGCCCGATTTGGTCATTGTTATGAATCCTATCTACATGGATGAAATTAAGAATGATCTTCAGAAACTCGGTATAAATCCCCACATTTTACCAATCGATCATTTTTAACACTCAATATACTTATAATAAAAAGTATCATTCGCTTCTGGCAAGTTTCAGGCGGGAATGCGGGTATTTCGGCATCCCCTTATCTCTGGAATGAAGACCTTTTGCAATCCCTGATAATAGGCAATCAAGTCTTATTCATAAAGTCTGGTTTATTTTAATGATTATGAACCCTTTTTCTATCGAATTTTGTCCGGTTTGTCATTCTCAAAATCTTCTTGAAGTAATAAAAATTACGAATATCCCGGTCTACTGCAATGTACTTTTCGATTCTCAGCAGGAGGCCGAGAAGAGTAAAAGAGGAAATATTCATCTCTATTATTGTAAAACCTGTCAACATTTTTTCAATCGGGATTTTAATCCGGAATTGCTTGATTATTCTGTATCGTACGAAAATTCTCTGCATTTTTCTCCGCATTTTCAGGAATATGCTACAGATTTAGCAAGTTATCTGATAAATAAATACAATCTACGAGGGAAAGACATTATAGATGTGGGGTGCGGTAAAGGGGATTTCCTGAAGTTGATTTGCGAATTAGGAGACAACCGTGGTTACGGTTTTGATAAAAGCTTTGAACCGGAAAATTTGTCGCATTCGCCTGATAATTCCGTCTCTTTCATTCAGGATTTTTTTTCTGAGAAATACTCGGATTATCCAGCAGATATGCTGCTTTGCAGACATGTTCTGGAACATGTAGATAATCCAAATGAATTTTTGAAAATGATCAGGGATAGCCTGAGTCGAAATTCTGATACTCACCTCTATTTTGAAGTACCCAATGTCATGTATACTATAGAACAATCGGGAATCTGGGATCTGATTTATGAACATGTTTCCTATTTCAGTGCATTTTCTTTGAAGGAATTATTTTATTTAAATCATTTTCAGATTCAAGCGGTGAAGGAGCAATATGACGGCCAGTTTCTGGGCATCGAGGCATCTATTGTGATCGATAATAAACAGAATCAGCATCATTTTGCTCCCGATGATCTGGTAATAATTAATGATCTGGTCATCAAATTCGAAAAATTGTTTAAGGAAAAGGTATCATCATTTCAGAATAAACTGGATCAGCTCTTTCAGCAGGGAAAAAAAACAGTTATATGGGGCGGCGGATCCAAGGGGGTTACCATGGCGAATCTTTTAAACACAAAAGTCAAAATTGATTATATCGTGGATTTGAATCCCCGCAAGCAGGGGAAATTTGTGGCCGGCACCGGTAATCAGATTATTTCTCCCGATTTCTTGAAATCATACAAGCCTGATTGGATTATTCTCATGAATCCCGTTTATGCGAATGAAGTAAAGAAGATAGTCAATGAATTAGGACTTAAGGCGGAATATTTATATGCCTGAAAGTTATCTGACGGATACAAAGATTCGTGAGTTGAAGGGTGATTTTTCCAGTTGGGATAAGTATGTTAAATCACATTCGAAAGGTACTATTTATCATCTAAGCAGTTGGAAGAGAGCAGTTGAAAACACCTTTCATCTTCAGGGTCGATACTATGTTCTCTGTAGAGATGAGAAAATCTTAGGTGTTCTTCCTCTGTTTCTCGTTAAAACACTGTTTTCCGGTTTGAAACTGGTCTCGATCCCGTTTGCCGTGTATGGTGGCATACTGGCCAACTCATTGGAAATAAGAAAGGAATTATTGAATTATGCAATCAATTTGTCCAAAGAATTGGGGGCAAATCATCTGGAACTTCGCAACCTTGGTTCAGTTGATGAAGAATTACTGGAGTCAGATTTGTATGTCACATATATCAGGGAACTTGAAAAGGACGACGAAGCTGTTCTGTTAAGTATTCCCAGAAAATCGAGAGCATCTATTCGAAATGGTTATAAGAAATACAATTTAACGGTAAAGGTCGATCAGAATCTAGATCTGCTGTTTCATCTCTATTCTCTAAATAAACGTAAGCTTGGTTCGCCCCAATATCCCAGAATATTTTTTGAGAATTTGTTGATAGAATTTAGAGAACAGGCCGGCATTATGACGGTTTATACAAACGGAATCCCTGCGGCATCCGTTCTGTTTTTTTATTATCAGGATACCATACTGCCATATTTTTCTGGTAGTGATGATCACTTTTTTCATACGAATGCTAACAATGTAATGTATTATGAGTTGATGAAACATGCTCTGGATAAGGGTCTTAAATATTTCGATTTCGGCAGAAGCCGGAAAAATACAGGCTCTTCAAAATTCAAGGAAAACATGGGTTTTACGCCCATGCCCCTGCATTACAATTATTATTTACGGAGCTCAGAAGAAATTCCTGATATATCTCCCTCCAATAACCGTTTCCAACTGGCCATTAAAATGTGGAGTCATCTTCCCCTGCCGGTAACAAAATTTCTAGGACCGAAGCTGGTGAAGTATCTGCCATAAATGAGAAAAATACTGTTTTTATCCCATAGAATTCCCTTGCCTCCGAATAAAGGCGATAAAATCCGTTCCTTCCATGAACTGAAATTTTTTTCCAGGTTCTTTAAAGTCGATCTGGTGACCTTCGCGGAATCAGATGAAGATTTTAAATACAAGGACGCTCTGCGTGAATATTGCCAGAATATCCACATTGAACCCATACATAAAATGAAAGGGCTGTTAAGGGGAGGAATTAGTGTGCTGGCGGGAAAAAGCATATCCGAGGGATACTATCGATCGAATCATGTACGCGAAGTGATCCAGAAATTAACAGAGAAGAATTCATACCATTTTATTTTCTGTTTTTCGTCCCAGGTTGCACAGTATGTAATCAATCGTCCTGAGAAGAAAATTATGGATTTCTGTGATGTGGATTCGGATAAGTGGAGGCAATACAGCCGGAAAAAACGGTTTCCGTTCAATCTGCTATATAAACTGGAGAGCAGCAGGCTTTCAAAATATGAACATGAAATTGCGACTCATTTTTCCTTGAATCTTTTTTCAACACCACAGGAACTGGAAGTTTTTCAACCGCAGAACGGTATAAATTATGTGCTCTCTAACGGAGTCGATACAGAATATTTTTCACCGAATAGTAGAAGTAAGGAAACGGCTATCATTTTTGTGGGGGCCATGGATTATTTTGCAAATATTGATGCGGTGGTTTGGTTTGGCAGGAAAGTGTTTCCTAAACTTCTGGAGAAAATACCAGGTCTTAAATTTTATATTATTGGCAGTAGCCCATCAAAAGCAGTCCAGAAATTAAGTTCTTTCCTCCCCAATATCATCGTGACCGGTTTTGTAAGGGATGTCCGCATTTACATGGATAAGGCTAAAATTGCCGTTATCCCGCTTCATATCGCCAGAGGTATACAGAATAAAGTGCTGGAAGCAATGTCCATGGAGTTGCCGGTAAGTATTCCTGAAAATATTTTACGATCCCTCAAAGAATGTGACAGACAGAATGTTTTAGTTTTTAAAGATGGAGAAGATCTTTTCAATATTTTATCCCATTTTTTTTCAAATGAGCAGAAATACCGGGATATGGGTAAGCAATTGAGAAAATATGTCAGACAAAATTATGACTGGGATTCCAATCTGGATGAGTTCAGGAAACATCTCGTTCAGGAAGGAATCTGGTAATATGTCTGAATATGAGAAAAAGATACGGATCATGCACATTCTCTCCCGGGTTTATCCCTATGCCGGAACTGAGAAAAAGGTGATTCAACTGCTGCATCATCTGGACCGGTCGCAATTTGTTACGTATCTGTTGAGTCTGACGGATTTCTGGGAAGATCCCCGTGACTATTTGGATGCGGATATTTCTACTTTTTACCTGAACAAACAGCCGGGAATTCAATGGAGACTGGTGTTCACACTGGCCACTGTTCTGAGGGGAAACCAAATTGATATTATTCATTCCCATAACTGGACGACTCTTTTTCATTCCGTTCTGGCGGCGCGGCTTGCCCGGACACCGGTCATTATTCACGGAGAACATGGCAGGGATACTAAAGAACTGGACCAAAGCTGGAAGCGAACTGTTCTCAAAAAGAAATTATTTCAACTGACTGATAAAATGGTGGTTGTGGCAGGGGAATTAAAGGATATTTTAATAAATGAATACGGTGTAGAAGAGTCAAAGATCGAATTTATTCCCAATGGTGTGGAAATTGAGAGATTTAATTCAGTGGGTTATCACAATGGTCTAAGAGAAAAATTTAATATCAAACCTTCAACAAAAGTACTGGCGACTGTGGCTAAACTCAGACCGGTCAAAGATATTCCAACGCTCATCAAGATGTTTAAAATTATTCATGATCAAATAGATGATTCGAGACTGATTATTGCCGGAAGTACGGATGGTGCGCATGATAGCTGGCTTAGAGAGGTGAACAATCTTGTCAGTTCAATGCAGTTACAAAATGATATAATTTTCAGTGGTAATGTGGATAATATTCCCGAATTTTTATCGATAGTCGATCTGTATGTCAACACATCAGTTTCTGAGGGCATGTCGAATACCATCCTGGAGGCCATGACGGCAAAGCGTCCGGTAGTAGCCAGCCGGGTAGGAGGAAATATGGAACTGGTGAGAGACGGAATAACCGGATATCTTTTTGAAGCTGAAAATGAGAAAGACTGTGCGGAAAAAGCACTGAAAATTCTAACAGATCCGAAGTTGGGGTTTAAAATGGGAGAAGCCGCCAGAAGAATTGTTGAAGAGCAGCATGATATGGAAACCATGATTAAACGGAATGAAAATTTATATATAAAATTATATAAGGAAAAGGTCATATCAGAATAAGATACCATCTCTAAGTGAGATGGCGGAGAAGAGTGGGGTTGACGATGTTTCCAACCTCCCCCATCATCCCCCTCCTTAGTAAGGAGGGGGACAGAGTGGGTGGTTGAATAAACGCCCAAATATGAAGGTTTGACCCTCACCTCATCCCCTCCCTTATGTCCGTCGGTAGATGCGGCGTGACATAAGGGAGGGGAGCGAGGGGTGGGTTATTAAATATTTTTCTATAGTAGAAATAACTTCCATGTGTGGTATTAGCGGTTATATTTCCCGATCGGAGAATCTGGAGCAGAAGAGACCGATCCTCCGGAAGATGAGTGAGCTGATGACCCATCGCGGGCCGGATGAGGATGGTTTTTATCTGAAGAAGAATGTGGCGCTGGGCCACCGGCGGTTAAGCATCATTGATCTTTCGAGCGGACAACAGCCGATGAGCAACGATGACGGTTCCACCCGGATTGTCTACAACGGTGAAATCTACAATTTCCCGGAGATAAAAAAGGAGCTGGAAAGTAAAGGTATCGTCTTTAAAACAAAATCCGATACGGAAGTGATTCTGAAGGGTTATGAGGTTTATGGTGTCGATATTCTGGATCATCTGAATGGTATGTTTTCCTTTGCCATCTGGGATGAAAAGGAAAAGAGACTGTTTGCTGCGAAAGACCGCTTGGGGAAGAAGCCCTTTTATTACTATTATGATGATCAGCGGCTGATTTTCGGTTCTGAACTGAAAGCCATTCTCGTTCACCTGGATGTCCCGCGGGAGGTGAATCCGGAAGCAGTCGATAAATACTTATCATACAACTACATCCCTGCTCCGCTCACCATTTTTAAGAACATCCATAAACTTCGTCCGGGACATTATCTGTTATGGGAGGACGGGAAAATATTGGCGAGACAATACTGGGATGTTCACTATCATACCGATAATGTATTTCGGACGGAAGATCAATACATAGACCATCTTTACGACCTTCTGAATGCCTCGGTAAAGAGACGTCTGATCAGCGATGTTCCTCTTGGAGCATTTTTAAGCGGTGGAATGGATTCCAGTGTGATTGTGGGTCTGATGTCCCTGATGAGCAATCAACCGGTGAAAACATTTACTATCGGTTTCGAAGAGCAGGGGTATTCCGAGATAGATGATGCCCGACTGATTGCGGATCATTTTAAGACCGATCATCTTGAATTCCGGGTGAGATCGGATGCCGTCGATCTGCTGCCGAAGCTGGTCTGGCATTTTGACGAGCCGTTTGCGGATTCTTCCGCCATCCCAACTTATTATGTTTCGAAGATTGCACGGGAAAATGTAACCGTTATATTGTCCGGAGACGGTGGAGATGAAATGTTTGCCGGATACCGGCGCTATATCAACCGCGATCTGTATGCCCGGTACCGGAAAATACCCTGCCTGATCCGTGAAAAACTGCTTGGACCGGTGGCAAACCTCTTACCGTTCCAGATGCCGGGGCGGAATCTGCTGCTGGAAATCAGCCGGCAAGAGAAAAAGGAAAATTTTGAGTGGTTTGAAATTTATCCCTATATCAAAAACGAGATGTACAGCCGTGAATTTCAGAAAGAACTGCTGTCGGTGGATGCTGCCGGTTCGGTGATACATTACTGGCAGAACATGCCGGAATCTCCCCTGTTAAGCCGGATGCAGTACACCGATACCAAGGTTTATCTTCCGGAAGATATCCTGGTGAAGGTGGACCGGATGTCCATGGCGAATTCACTGGAGACCCGGGCTCCCCTGCTGGATTATGAAGTGGCGGAATTTGCGGCCAGGATTCCTCCTGAATGGCACTTTAAGGATGGTCGGGCGAAGTATATGCTGCGTAAAGTGGCCAAAAAATTTCTTCCGGAACCAATTTTTCAAAAGAAGAAGCAGGGTTTTGCCATCCCGGCCAGCGTATGGTTCCGCAATGAACTGCGGGATATGACGTCCGATCTGCTGGAAAATCCACGGTTTCAATCCCGGGGATATTTTAAAGCGAAAAATGTGTCAAAGATCCTGAAAGAGCATCAAAAAGGTGCGCGGGATTACAGCACCTGGCTGTGGTGCCTGATTAATTTTGAACTGTGGTTCCAGACATATATGGATCCCGATTTACGAAAAATTTGAAAACTAAAGGATTTCGATTAAGGAGAATCTCGACCTTCAGAAAAAATCCGAATAAATTCCAGTACACCGAGTGTAAAAATTCTGACTGTTTGACCGAGCACCCAATTATTAATATTTAAGTAAATATTTTAATAACTATTGGGTGCTCGGGAGTTTCAGAATTTTAACGAGGTGTACTGCTGAATTTCCGGATTTTTTCTGACAGTCTTGATTTTTTGGTTCTTTTGCATCAAGGCAAAAGAACATAAATTAAATTTTTTATTTAAATTGGATAATTTCAATGAGCGGTATTGCAGCACTCATATACAAAGATCGTCAGAAAAAAGTGACCGATCGAGATCTTATCGGACTGATCGACCCTATCCGATACCCTGATAAGGGTGATGTCAAGCATATAGCGAAAGATCATGTCGGGATGGTAGTTTATGATCAGTTTAGCGACAGCGCTGATCATTTCATTTATGAAAATGATCAGATTCTGGTCGTCTGCGATACCGAGATTTACAACTACCGTGAATTATTCCCGGATATTAAAGGTATCGAATTCTCGGAGGCTGAAATTATCGCCAGATTATATTCGAAACATGGTCAGGACTGGTGGAAAAACGTCAACGGACCTTTCGGTGTTTTTATTTGGGATAAAACGAAACAGGAGGGATTTGCCTACACAGACCGCATCGGAATCCGGCCCCTGGTTTATTTCCAGAATGCTGAAAAGGTCATTGTGGCCTCCCGGATACGGTCCATCTCTTCATTGCCGGGTTTCAATAAAGAACTGGAAAAACAGGCAATTTTCAGCTATATCCTGATGGAGATGATACCCACTCCCTATACCATCTTTAGGGATATCCGGAAACTGGAGAGCGGTCATTTTCTTTATATCCAGAACGGTTCCCTGGAGCCGCGGATGTACTGGAGCATGCAGTATCCGGTGGAAAAGATCACCGGGCAGCAGGAAATTGAAGAGAAAGTTTACGATCTCACCAAAAGCGCCGTAGAGAGAATGGTCAATTATAAATCCTCCGTGAAGGAGGTTGGCGCATTTCTCAGTGGCGGGACCGATTCCAGCACCATTGCCGGGCTGATCAACGAATTATATCCGGGGGAAGCCAGGACCTTTTCCATCGGATTTGACGAACCGGGATACGATGAGATGCATTATGCCCGCATTGCCGCCCGGGAATTTCAGACCCAACATACCGAGTACTACATCACACCGGACGATATACTGAACAGTCTGCCGGAGATAGTGGCCGCCTACGATGAACCGTTTGCGAATTCTTCGGTAATTCCGGCCTATTTCTGCGCAAAACTGGCAAAGGAAAAAGGACTGCGGGTGATGCTGGGAGGTGACGGGGGAGATGAAATATTCGGCGGGAATGCGCGTTATCATCAGCATTTTGCCGATTTTCAGCGTTATCCGAAATGGTTAATGAACAGTTTATGGCCTTTCCTGAAAAAATTGCCGGAATGGTCCCGTTTTTCACTGCTGGATAAAGCCTATCGTCATATCCGGAGGGCCAGGGCCCCTCTGCACCAGAGGATCCATGCCTATAATCTGTTACATTACCTGAAGATGGAGGATATTTTTCATCCCGATTTCCTGGCGGATGGTCCTTTCGAACTCCCGGAAGATATTTCCGGAAAGTATATTGTTCAATCCGGAACAGCGGATATTCTGGATCAGTACCTGTACAATGATCTGAAGCTGACCCTGATGGACAACGATCTGCGGAAGGTGAACCGGATGACCGAGCTGGCACACATGCAGGTGCGGTATCCGTTTCTGGATATTTCCCTTCTGGAACTGACCGGCACTATTCCTGCGGATTTAAAGGTACGGGACGGACAATTACGGTATATATTCAAAGAAAGCTTTAAAAGTTTATTACCGGCAGAGATTATAGCCAAAACCAAACACGGTTTCGGTTTGCCTGTTGTACCATGGATGATGAGATGGGAAAAATTGAATAACTATATTAGACGTATAATTTTCGATAATAAAAACTTTCATCAGCATATTTTTAATACAAATTTTATAAATAATTTATACACTTTCAGCCAAAAAGATACTACTAAATTCTATGGTAGTTTTTTGTATTACTGTCTATTTCTGAAACTTTGGCTTCAGGAAAATTTTGAAAAGTCTTATAAGATACATTGATAAAACAACCAGAAATCATTTTCATTTTTGCCAACTTTTGAGTATTTAGATGGAATTAAATAATCATATCTATCTAAGAGAGATTAGGTCTCTTGATGAATTTTATAAGCTGGAGGCTGGTTGGAAAGCACTTGGAGATAAATGTGAATACTATAATCCTTTTTTATCATATGATTGGTTTAAATGTATCTTAGAAACGTATTTGAAAGATAAAGAATTAATGATCCTTGCATGCTACAGCGGAGACAAAGTTTTAGCGATCGCACCTTTCTGGAGATATGACTCTAGGATGTACAAAATTAAATTCAAGAATATTGAATTTATAACCTGTCCGGATACCCCGTTTGTAGATTTTATAATAAAATCTGGATATCGAGAGGCGTGTATTGAGGCTTTTTTTGACTATTTGTATACTGATTTGAGAATATCTTGGGATTTTCTAAATATTAAGCAATTTCCGGAGACATCTCCTCATTACGCTTTATTGAAGAGTTTTTTAGATCGGGAGAATAAAAGATATTACACGCAAGTTTCTTCTATCACACCTGTCATTAAAATTGAAGAGGAATGGGAAACATTTCTTCAAGGACGCTCCAGGAAATTCAGAAAGACAAGAAATAATATTCGGAATAGATTAAATAAGTTGGAAAAAGTTGATGTTATCTGCCACAGGCATGATGATAAAAAATATTTATTCGATAATATTTTAGAAGTTTCCAGGGCAGGGTGGAAACATGATGAAGGAAAGGGACTTTCCAGTAAATCTGAAACTGTCAGCTTTTTTGAAAAACTGACACGTGCGGCAAGTCTACAAAATTGGCTTCGTATCTGGCTTCTAATACAGGATGATAATCCTATTGCCATGGAATACGATCTAACATATAAAGGAAAGGTCTATGCCCTCAGGGCAGATTATAATGAGAAATACGGAGAATTCTCTCCCGGAACTTATCTGGAATATGAAATTATTCAATATTATTTCCAAAATGGATATTTGGCATACAGCACCGGACCGGGTTTAAACGAATATAAAATGCACTGGACAGATCATTCATTTAAAAATGTCAATCTTCATATCTGTTCAAGTTGGAAGGCAAAAATTAATTGGTATATAGAAATTTACTTTAAATCTAGAACATCAAAGTATAAAAGCAGATTAAAAGAGTTATTGAATAAGAAATAAAACAATTATAAAGTTCGCTGAGCATTCTCAACGCTTGTAAATTTATAAAGGTATTTTTAGAAGAGTTAATTTAAAAACAATATATTAATTTAAAATTTTCAATTTTTGTTAAGTCATGTTTCAAAAAAGAATCCTGTTTATTGCTTTTCATTTTCCGCCATTATTGGGAAGCAGTGGTTTATTAAGAACACTAAAATTTGTTAAATATTTACCCGATTTTAATTTTAAACCACTGGTATTAACTGCGCACCCACGGTCATATCATAAAACCGATTTCAATTTAATTCATCAAATACCTAGAGATGTCTATGTAAAAAGAGCATTTGCCTTGAACACTCAAAAACATTTAACTATTAATGGTAAGTATTTAGAATTATTCGCATTACCTGATCAATATGTTTCCTGGATTTTTGGGGGAATTATCAGTGGCTTAATCTTAATTATTAAGAGGAGGGTTGATATTATCTATTCTACTTATCCAATAGCAAGTGCCCATGTTATTGGTTTCATGCTCCATCTTCTAACAAGAAAACCATGGATTGCCGATTTTCGTGATCCCATGAAAGATGAATTTATACCCATGTCACGTTCAAAATTTAAAGTCAGGAGCATTATTGAAAAATTTACTTTGAAATACTCTACCCATATACTTGTTACGACAAATAACATGAAAAAACTTTATCTTGCCCTGTTCCCGGAATTTGAAAAAAAAATATCTGTTGTTATGAATGGATATGATGAAGAAGATTTTAAAGTTCTAGAGGCAGGAAACATAAAAAATAAAAGACCAATCCGATTAATTCATGCCGGTTTATTGGACCTGCTGGATCGCGATCCGATTCCTTTTTTTGAAGCAATAAGAAATTTACTCATTCAAGAAGAATTTTTAGACGGTGATTTTATTGTCGAACTATATTCACCTGGATATAATGATCTTTACAATGAAAAAATAAATCATCTCAAATTGCAGAATGTGATAAAAATTTTGCCTCCGGTATCTTATGAAGAAATCCTGAAAATAATGACAAACTCCCATATTCTTTTACTTTTTCAGGGCCCAACCTGTGATACGGTTATTCCGGCTAAGATATTCGAATATTTTCGAATCGGTCGACCTATATTTGCCCTCACCAGTGAGGAAGGAGAAACCGGACGGCTTTTAAAAAAAATAAATGGCGGTGAGGTGGTTCCTATACACGACTCTGAGCAAATTGCAGATGCTCTTTCCAGGTGGATCAATGCAATAAAAGCTGATAGAAAATTACCCGTTGCCAAAAGAGTAGATGTATTACCTTATTCACGAATGAAGCAGACTGGTTTATTGGCACATATTCTTAATAATCTGAAATGATTAGAGGAATAATATGAATAAAAGTACTCTATTTATAAGTTTTGTTATTTCTCTTGTGATTGGTAATCTTAATTTCCTGGTATCACAAAACAGTTACTTCTGGTATTACTATACCATTGAAGATAGCATCGGTATTAAAGCTGTAACTGACTTGATTTTTAGTGGTAATGGATTACCGAATCTGGCTTACAGAGATGGTGGCAATGTGATAAAATTTGCCTCTTATGATGGGATTAAATGGAATATTCAAATTGCAGATAATACATCATTCCTGGGGGGGGGCAGGGTGACCATGATTTTGGATTCATTGGATAGACCGCATGTCCTGTACCATGCAAATGATGGTGCGAATATTAAATATGCCTTTTATAATGGTACTGTATGGATTTCTAAGGAGATAGAATCTGGTTTAGTTCCCACATCCTATTACTGGATTTCGTCATCTTATAATTCAGCAGGAAGAATTCATTTTTGTTATACATTGTCTTATCCTAATGAATTATTAACCTATAATTATATTGAAAATGATACAACCGGTGGATCAGCATTGGTTGACGGAACGGGTATAAATGGTAAATGGAGTTCGCTGGCTCTCGATGCATCAGAAATACCAAGTATTGCATATTATAGTGACGGGTTTGCGGATCTGAAGTTCGCCTATATGAATCAGGGCGTTTGGTTGAATGAGACGATTGAAGAGAGCAGTGGATCTGTTTCTCAGGGATTTTTTCCCTCGATGACGCTTGGTCCGGACGGTCAATTTTACATCGCTTTTCAGGAACATTCTATCGGAAAGATAAAACTGGCCAGGGGTAATTTTGGTTCATGGATTGTTGAGGATGTGGTAAATTTAACAGGCTGGACTACTTTTTCGACACCCAATCCCCTGAGTGTCAATCAACAAGGTGAACCTCACATTGCATATTGCGATGCCCAGAATGCTGATCTGATGCTCGCGTATAAGTCTCAGAATATATGGCACATCGAAAATATTGATACCTCGGGAGAAGTTGGACAGTTTGCATCTATGGCAATTAATCCCATTACGGGATTACCTTCTGTCAGTTATTTTAATGAATCTCACAGACTTTTAAGAATTGCTATAGCCAGTCTGACAGCCCCGGTTGATACCGACGGTGACGGGCTTCCGGATTATCTGGAAATTATTCATGGCACGGATCCGGCAGATCTTGATAGCGATGATGATGGCCTGACAGATGGGGAGGAAGACAGGAATCATAACGGACTGGTGGAGAGCTATGAAACAGACCCTCGTTTATGGGACAGTGACGGGGATGGTCTTTCTGACGGACTGGAATCGGGCCGAACAAACGGAATCGCACCTAAACCGGGCATCAAAGGGACCGATCCTCTAAAGTTTGTTCCGGACCTGGATCCATCCACTACAACAGATCCAAGGAAATTTGACACGGATGGCGATGAAATGGGGGATGGAGAGGAAGATATCAATCATAACGGCCGGGAAGATTTTGATGAAACCGATCCCAATAATCCGGATACTGATGGTGATGGCATTCTCGATGGATATGAAATTCAACTGGGGACCGATCCTCTTGATGTGGATTCGGATGATGACGGCCTGGCTGATGGAACAGAAGATGTTAATTTGAATGGGATAGGGGACACGGGAGAGACCTCTCCCTCATTATTCGATACAGACGGTGACAGTCTCAGTGACGGACTGGAATTAGGCATTACGAATGGTATCCCCGATCCTGACGGATCAGGTAAACTGAAAGGGACCGATTTAAATATTTTTGTTCCCGATTCGGATCCTTCAACTACTACCGATCCAAGTTCACCGGATACGGATAATGATTATCTGGTCGACGGACTGGAGGACATCAATCATAACGGAAACCGGGAACCCGAAGAGAGTGATCCGTTGAATCCGGATAGTGACGGGGACGGTTTGCTGGATGGCTATGATGTCCGCCTGGGGGCCAGTGCCATGGATGTAGATTCGGATGATGACGGACTGGCGGACGGTATAGAAGATGCCAACCGGAACGGAGTCCTGGATGCAGGTGAAACCTCACCGGGATTGTTCGATACGGACGGAGACAGTCTCAGTGATGGTCTTGAATCTGGGATCACAAATGGGGTTCCCGATCCGGACGGGAGCGGACCCATAAAGGGAACGGACATGAGCATTTTTATTCCTGACAGCGATCCCTCTGTTAACTCTGAGCCCTTATTATGGGACACTGACGGAGATTATCTGTCAGACGGGGATGAAGATTCCAACAGGAATGGAGCAGTCGACCAGGGTGAAACACATTTTCTGATGTTTGATACCGATAACGATGGATGGTCAGACGGGGATGAAGTCAGCTTCCTGAGCGACCCTCTTAATAACAGGAGTGTTTTACAACTGGATACCGTACTTCAGGAAAGCTTTGACGGTTCTGATATTCCGGCTGGATGGCAGGTAGTTGATGAAGGAACCATTGACGCACCGTCATACTGGTTTATCTGGGATAATTCACTGACGCAGGGAACCAATATCCATGGCGGAAGTGTGACCACCGGCGGAGAAGATCCGTATAAACCGGGTACTTATATTTGGGCGAGCCATTTTACAGGTGCTGATTATAAACTATCTTATAAAATGAGTTCACAGAGTAATGGTAGTATGGGCATCATGTTCTATTATAAGGACAATTCCAATTATTATCGGTTTTCAATGAATCGTGAAAAAAGCTTTCAGCGACTTACAAAAATTGTTCAAGGTAAGTGGAGTATTGTCTCAAATGATTCTTTTACTTATGAAACTAATAAGGAATATAAATTGACACTCTATTGTATTGACGGGAGGATCCAGGTATATCTTGATGGAATAAGGATTTTTATTATTGATGATCATTCAATAATTAATAGTAGTTTAGGTTTCTATTGTTGGAAAAATGCTATGACCCGTTTCGATGATCTTGAGATTATTTCGGGAAATTCCGTAACTGGTATAATTAAAACAGGAACCAAATTAATTAAAGATTTTTATTATTTTAATAGGCATGATCGTAATATTTTGGAATGGAATATTTTTTATGCAAATAATATTGAAAGGCTTGAATTAAACAGAATTGATATAAATGGGATGAATATTACACTTTTAACGCAATTTGTACGTGCTAATGAATTTATTATTTCTGGAAAATATTCTGATGATGATATCTGGAATTCTAAAAATTATAAATTAATAATTTATGATCATAATGGTGATATTTTAGAACAAAGTATAGCCAATGTAAGAAAAGGAATTTCGTATAATATATTTCTTTCAGAACCATATCCAAACCCGTCAAATAATATGTCAGAGATCAGGATAATCAATACAATAAACGTAAAAATTTCTTACAATATATATAATGTATTAGGTCAAAAAGTGTATCAAGATTTATTCAATTTTCAGCCAGGTTTGCAAAAAATCAATTGGGATGGTACTGATGAATTGGGTATTTTGCTCCCATCAGGCATATATTATCTTAAATTTGATATTTTAGATGAGTCAGTCCCAAGGAAAATTTTGCGAACAGAGATCAGGAAAATTCTAAGAATTCATTAATCATTGATACCTCAAACAAAACATAGTATAATATTTATTACCAAATAAGATTAGTCTATTCAGAAGTTAACATGAATTTACACAAAAATTAAGACTTGACTAGTATAATCTTTAATAATTACTTCCAATAATCTAATATTTAAAAAAGTATAAAAAATTCACACAATTGTTCGAAACCGTATTTATAGGGCTCCACAAAACTCTTAAGTTTTATTATAACTAATGATAATATAGGATAGAAACAATTTTATAAAACGTATTTTGCCTTTCTGTCCGGTTTTTTATGCTGTTAGGGCAACCAGTACCACCTGATGCCTAAACAGAAGGGATGAATAAGGAATAGGATGTCCTTGAGTTTTGTGAACGTCCATAAAAATATAGGGCATGAAAATGTCAAATGTAAGTAGTCGTCCCTGAAAAAGTGTATAAATATAATATAAATAATATTTTGAATACCGTTTTTTGTTGCATAAATTACCACATAATCGACCGTTTAACCCAAAACCCGGTGATTTATGCTTCCTAAAAACCAGTATGAAGATCCCGATTTATTCCGTTCCAGCTTGAATCAAATCCTTAATCCAAAGCATCCCCTGTACCAATTAGCCACCCAGATTGACTGGTCTTATTTTGAGAAAAATTAGGCCCGACTTATGTGGACGGGGTAGGGTGTCCAGGAAAGCCCATCCGCCTGATGGTGGGTCTCCTGTATTTGAAGTACACCTTTAGTGAGAGTGATGAGACCCTGGTGAGCAAATTTATTGAAAACCCGTATTGGCAATATTTCTGTGGATTTGAATACTTTCAGCACAGCTTTCCCATAGATCCCAACAGCATGACACGTTTTCGTCAGCGGCTTGGTGCGGTGGGTGCCGAGGAGCTGTTTGAGGAAGCGTTAAATACTGCCCGGCGGACCGGCCATTTACTAAGGAGCCATCTCAACAAAGTCAATATTGATACGACAGTTCAGGAGAAGGCCATTGCTTTTCCGACTGATGCACGTTTGTATCATAAGATGCGCCAAGCTCTGGTGCGGGCCGCCCAGTCCCGGGGCATCGAACTGCGCCAGAGCTATAAACGTCTTTCCAAGAGGGCGTTGGCCAAACAGGGCCGGTATAGTCATGCCCGTCAGCTAAAGAGGCCCAGAAGATGACCCGCAAACTGAAGACCTATCTGGGGTGTGTATACCGGGATCTGATACGCAAAGCCGGAGAGCCTGATGAGGAGTTGGCCGAGTTATTGGCTCTGGCTGAACGCCTGTTGAATCAGAGGCGGGATGACAAGAATAAGATTTACAGTATTCACGCGCCGGAAGTGGAATGTATCTCCAAGGGTAAGGTGCATAAACGCTATGAGTTTGGGTGTAAAATAGGGCTGGTGACCAGCAGTGTGGATAACTGGATTTTAGGCATTAAGGCCTTTCATGGCAATCCCTACGATGGCCACACCCTGACAGAATCGCTATCGCAGATGGAACGAGTTTCCGGCTGGAAAGCGGGGGAGGCTTATGTGGATTTAGGTTATCGGGGACACAACTACCAGGGAGAAGCCGAGATTCATATTGTTAATTACCGGCTGATGAAGCAGCTGACCCGGGCCGTGAGGAAGTGGTTTAAGAGACGCTCAGCCATTGAGCCGATCATCGGACACGTCAAGAGTGATAATCGGATGGATAAGAACTACCTGAAGGGCAAGGTAGGTGATGAGATTAACGTCCTGTTGAGTGCATGTGGGTTTACCATGGGAAAACTGCTTGCAGTTTTCTTATGTCTAAAATACTTCTGGCGAAAATTCACTCAAAAAGTGTGGAGCCCGGTCATTTTTCAACCGAGATTGAACGAAATAATTTAAGAATTAGACTTTTTCAGGGACGACTAAGTAAGTTAGGAAAAGTAATTGTAATATAAACAGTTAAATACTCATGGCTGACAAAGAGGGTTTCACAAAACAGTTTCTTCCTAACCCACCTGTTTTGGAGGGTAAAAACCAGGGGCAATGTTAGAGATTGTTGAAAATCGTGTAATTGTAATATGAATAAAAACAATAGTTTATGAAAAGTTAGGAAATGGAAGTTTTGGATGCACCGTAAATTATGCAATATAGTCATTTATGAATTTCGTGAAAGGCAGAACCGTTATTTATATTAATTAGTTTATTTTTAAATGTTGAGCTATTTAAAACGTTTCGAAAAGAATTGAATATTGGCGCAAAATTTGCGACAAGTTTTTAAAACATATATTTATTTGCATGAAATGGAAAATATGATTAAAAATATTATAACCGTATTAATTATAACATTTTTTCACTCTTTTTCACAATTACCAAATCTTGATGAATTGACATGGTATTCTGTAAAAAATAACACAATGGCCGATGTCTGGCCCGGTGAGGAGTGCGGACATTCACAAAGACATGTACTGGATGCCTGGTCAAGTGGGGCTTATGATCCCAATAGACATAGGATGCTGATTTTTGGCGGGGGGCACAATGATTATTATGGGAATGAAATATATCAATTTTCCATAGACTCAATGAAATGGTCTATTGCTGAAAAACAAAGCACTGGATATTTGAATTGCGGTGGAAGCTGTATTGAGGTTTTGGCTGATGGGAATCCAAATTCGAGACATACTTATGATGCACTAACATTTTTAATTCATAATAACAAATTTATGATGATTGGTGGTTCTCTAGGTTGTTTATCGGGTGGTGGGGCAGATGATTCTTGGTGGTGGGATGATGCTAACGGCTGGATTCAAAAATTAAGTGGAGGTCTGCATTATGAGCTAACTAAATCTGCTGTTTATAATCCAAAAGATTCATGTGTTTATATGCAGGATTATGATGGTTTTAAAAAATATAATCCATGGACTAATTCTTGGAGTGATATTGGAGGTGTAGTAATGGGCGGTGGTTTGTGTGGGGCAATTGATACCTCAAGAAACTGGTTTGTAAATATAGGTGATGGAGAAAGTTACTATTATGATTTAAATGAGCAACCTCAATGTTCAAAACATAATTTGAACACAACGGGGGGTAGTTCAATAACCAACACACAAAATCCTGGTGTTGAATATGATCCTATAGCAGATAAAATTGTATGTTATGCGGGTGGGATAGTATGGTCACTTGATCTTGAATCAAAAAGTTGGACCTCTTTTGACATAAATGGAAAGCCATCTGGAAGTGGGGCTGCTTATGATTATAGGATCTATGGACATTTTTCTTATATGCCCGAATATAACACCTATATTTTTATAGGAGGAAATCCAAATGATCAAGTTTATTTTTTCAAGTATAGATTAACAAAAACAAAAACAATATCAAAGCCTCGAAATTTAACGGTTAGTCCCTAATAATTGGCAAAGGAATTATTAGTTAAATAAGTCACTAAATATAGTTATTTTTTTGACCATTAGAACATATGGATTTTTTCTGCTAACAGAAGGTTTATTCATTTAAATATCAAGGTTTTAAAATAAATCAGCAACATATTTAATAGAAAAATTAACCAGATGAGACGAATGAAGAAAACTATATTTTTATATCTTTTAACGCTTAATTTATTTTTCAGTGAATTTTGTACAGCATCTTCTAATATAATTACTATTACAGAAAAGGCAGGTCAATCAAGTTCGAATTATCCTTTACAAATTGGACGCCCTTTTAAAAGAGGGGAAATTTTAAATTATCCCCAGATAGTAATTGACGGTACCGAGCTTTTGACACAAGCTGATGTCAAATGTAGATGGGATGATGGAAGTGTTAAACATGCTGTAATTAGCTGTTTAATACCTTCATTGCCGGCAAATAGCACAAAAATTATAACGTTTCAAAATCAGATATCTGGTAACAATTTGAATTATCTAAATAAAAATCAAATGTTGTCCAGTGATTTTAATTTTGATGGTATAATAAAGTTATCAAATTCAGTAAAGGATTCAACATCTGCAAGAAATATGATGATATCAGATGCATTTACTTACTGGTTAAAAGGAACGGTGGTGACTTCAATTATTATTGCAGATCACTCTTTTTCAAGATTTTTCGATATTGGCTTTGATAATAATAGATCATTTAGACCTATTTTTCATGCAACTTTTTGGCCTGTTATCAATAAAGTATATATAAGATTTATTGGAGAAATATCAAATACTGAAGTTTTGCAGGATCAAACATATAATTTAACTTTAAAAGCAGGAAATATATTCCCTGAAACCTTTTTTTCACAAAACAATATAGTTCATCACGCTGCATCAAGATGGACTAAAGACTTCTGGTTAGGTGGGGAACCCCCTGCTATTGAGATCAATCATAATTTAAGTTATTTATCTGAGAGCTATTTTATTCCCAATTACGATATCCGAAAAAATATCTCACAATCTGCAATAAATGATGCAGATAATGATTGGCTAAATGCTAATAAAAATATTTTAGGTGATGGTAATTGGGAAAAGGTAATGGGAACTGCAGGTGGAAGAGAGGAGATTGGCCCATACCCTACTTGGAGTGTTCAGTGGTTGTATACGGGGGATATTCGGCTTGCGGAAAAATCCTTTGGTAATGCAGATTTGGCTGCTTCTTGGCCTGTTCATTTTCGAGAGGGAAATCCAAATAAATTTTTAGATAGAAATAATTTAATTGAAGGTATTGGAAAGATTCTCTCAATAAGCAGTAGACCAACTATTGCTTTGCCAGATTATGCTTATAATTACACAGACCCTGATGATAGAGTAGTTATTGTGGGTCCTTTATCAAATGGAGGATGGGTGCCAGATAGAAGCCATCAACCGAGTCCTTTCTACCCACAATATGTTTTATCTGGAGATTTTTGGTATTTAGAAGAGATGATGTTTTGGGCATCGTGGAGTGCTGCAAACTCTAATGGTGCCAATACAATTGGTGCAGGCGGGAGAGGTCCAACGGGGAGGGAAGGCGGGTTGCCTGGAAACACGCGTGCTCAAGCTTGGGCTTTTAGAAATAGAGTTGAAACAGCTTTTTGCATTCCAGATACAATGTTAGAAAAGCAATATTTTGTCCAATTAATTGACGATGCGATTTCTCTTTGGGAAGGTGAAAGGGAAATTGTTGGTACTATCTACTTTAATAATCCTACATACAATTGGGGACAAAATATTAAACCTAGTTTAGGTAGTTTAGGTGTCCCACCACTCAAACATTGGAGAACAGGTGATGAGGCTTTTGTGCAATATCCAATTGATCCTAATATTTGTGAAAAAGCTGAAGCTCCCTGGGAACAGAATTTTATGATGTATGCTCTTGGCAGGGCAAAAGAACTCGATTTTGAAACTGATTCGTTGGTAGCATATCTCGGCTTTAATATTATCAGACAGTTAACCGATCCTGGCTATGATCCCTATTTTATAGCTAGCTACAGAATTCCAACCGTTAAACTTACAACACATGATTATTTTAATAGTTGGAGTAATCTAAAATTGGGATTTTTAGAATCATATAGATTAAATCCAATACCTCATTTTCAAGGAAAATTAGATGATCCTGATCATGGATACTCAATTATTGCAATTGTAGCAACTGCTATGTCAGCTGATCTAAAGAATGGAGGAATCGCATGGGAGTTTATTGAGAGAGAAGCTCTTACAGCTCAATCACTGGATGATAATCCAAAGTGGGCGATAATACCAAGAAATAATATTAGCTTTATTAATAAACCATCAAAGCCAACCGGTTTAGATGTTAAGTCATAGGCTTAATTAACTTATTATGAATTATTTAGCAGCATTTTTAGGATATTTGGTTTTAAATATCAGAGATGTAAATAGCATAATTTCAGGGGATAGTTATCTATCAAGAAATATTTTATCATTTAATGATAATTTTAATAATTCTTTTCAGATTTTGGTTTATCATAGAATTTTGCCATATGATGATCCTTTCGCTATTGGCGTTGTAACTGTAAATAATTTTAAAAAACAAATTGAGTATTTAAAAAAAAAATTCCGAATTATTTCACTTAATAAATTGGTCGAGGAAGTTAAAAAAGGATCAATAAAACCAAACTCGCTCTGTATCACATTTGATGATGGATATTTGGATAATTTCCTTTATGCTTTTCCTATTTTGAAAAAATACGATATACCTGCCACGATATTTTTAACTACAGATACAATTGGAACAGCCAATTTATTATGGTTTGATAAAGTTATACAAATAATTAAGAGAACGAATATACATCAGATAAATTTTTTAAATCATGAATTTGATTTGACTGATTTCAATTCAAAAAAAAAATCATGGAAAAATATACTTGAATTATTAAAAAAGTATCCTCCCGATGAACGTGATGAATATATTGAAGTATTGAAAGATAGTTGTAAAATATTTGAATTTGATAAAGTTAGAATAATGCTAAATTGGGAAGAGATAAAAGATATGTTCAAGTCAGGAATGAATTTTGGCGCACACACAAAATCACATCCAATTTTAACAACAATAGATATAGAAAAGATAAAAAATGAAGTATTGGAATCAAGGTTAATAATAGAAAATAATTTGGACTGTGAAATTACAAATTTTGCTTATCCGAATGGTGGGATAAAGGATTTTAACACTTCCTGTAAAGTTATTCTAAAAAAATATAAATTTAAATCTGCAGTGACAACAATTGGTACAAGAAATTCCATTAATCAGGATTTGTTTGAACTGTCACGTTTTTTGCCTTGGGATAAGAATAATTATGCTTTTATTGGAAGAATTATTATTGAAAAATATAAAAATAAATAACTAGTTGTCCCTGAAAAAATGTATAAATATAATATAAAATATTTAAATTTGCTGTATATCTCACTCAAGAGGGTGTAAAGTCTAAAACATAGATAATTTCATTAACCATAATAATTACAATTGGTTACCAAGTGGGAAATGTTAGTAATTAATTATACAATAATATGCGAGATTATTTAATTCTAGCAATAGTTTTTTCTGGAGTCCCAATATCCTTTTTTAAACCATATATAGGTATTCTCTATTGGGCTTGGATTTCCTTTATGAATCCCCATCGTTATGCCTGGGGAATTGCAGAAGGTTTTCCAGTTGCACTATTAGTAGCAGTTTCAACAATTTTGGGTTATATATTTTCAAAGGAAAAAAGATTCCCACAAATAAATATAACTGTTCTATTACTCCTTGCTTTATGGATCCAGTTTTTTCATACCACTTTTTTTTCTTTAAATCCACAAAATTCATTTTCACAGTTAATTGAAATTAATAAAATCTTAATTATGTCTTTAATTACACTTTCTTTAATTTATTCAAAGATAAGATTTGAAATCCTATTTTTTGTAGTTTCAATTTCAATTGGTTTACTTGGTCTAAAAGGAGGGATCTGGGTTCTATCGGGCGGTAAAGGAATGGTATGGGGTCCAGGGCAATCTTTTTTAGCAGATAATAATGATTTTGCACTAGCATTAAACATGATTCTTCCTATGTTATTCTTTCAGGCAAAGAATGTCACCTATAAATGGTTTAAATTATTTTTATACACATTATTTATATTTAGTATTATTTCAATTATCTTTACTTTTTCAAGAGGAGGCTTTCTTGGTCTTATTACAGTATTACTGCTTATAATGATGAAAACAAGAAGAAGTAAATATATAATTCTAGTATTTATCATTACAATTACTGGGTACTTATCCGCTCCACAAAAATACATCGATAGAATTTTAACAATAGAAACCAGTACCTCTGAAGAAACGGCCGATGGTTCAGTAAGAGGTAGATTTAATGCTTGGCACTTTGCATTTAATTTGGCACTTGATCATCCGTTTACGGGCGGAGGATTTGATACATTTACCCCTGAACTTTTTATTAAATATGCACCTGATCCATACGATTTCCATGATGCACATAGCATTTTTTTTGAAATACTAGCTGAACAAGGCTTTATAGGTTTATTTTTGTTTTTGGCTCTTTTATCATCTACCTATATTTTGTTACATAGAATCAGGATAATTGCAATGCAAAACACTCACATGCTCTGGATGGTCGATTACACAAAAATGTTTCAGATATCCTTGTTGGCGTATATTGTTAATGGATTAACTTTGGGAAGAGCATATTTTGATCTTCAGTACTATTTAATTATTGGAACATTAATATTAAATAATATCATAAATTTATATTTTCTTAAAAATAATAATATTTCAGTTGAATACACAGAAGTTGAAGAGAGTACCACTTCCTTTTAAATTTAGAATTTCTTATTGCCTTTTTTAAAGTGAAAAAACTTTTAAATAATTTTTATATAATTCACTGTAGTTTTGCACTAACCTGGTTAATTCACAAACTTTAACATCATTAGACAATACAATGGTCTCTATCTCTGTGCCCTGAGCCCACTGTGGCTATTTCA
>JAFGSO010000411.1 GCA_016934605.1 Calditrichota bacterium
GAAAAGGGAATACTGCCGGATACCACTCAATGCCTTGGCTCCTATGTTTTTCTGTGGGGACAGAAGCAGGAGCGTACGCCTACCTGGTATGGCCTCTTTTTGGAAAACGGTGCAGAAACAGAGATAATTGATGTTATGCATTATTTCTGGACGGGGCAATGGCCGGAAAATCGCTGTCCCCGACTTTCGGATATTTCACTGCAAGGCCAAAACCGTTACGACAATATCCACCTGAAACCGGATCAGGAAGTTAAGTTAAAGTTTACTGCGAAAGATCCGGATAAGGATGCACTCCGGATAGAAGCAGAACTGCTTCCCGAAAGTACGGAACTGGGTGAGGGAGGTGACTACGAAGCCCGTCCTGAAGAAATACCCGGTCTGATCATTTCTCAAAATCAGGACGGGATACTCTTCAAAACACCGCAGAAATCCGGTGCTTACAGGGTATTTGTTTATATCCTGGACGGTCATAATAACTCCGCCACTGCAAATGTACCGTTTTACGTAAATTAACTTAATATCAGAGGGTACCGTGAAAAAAAAATTAAACACTTTCGTTATTTTATCGGCATGTTTTTTTCTATTTCTGTGCTCGGGCCAGGATCAACAAATGCAACAGGGAGCGCCCGCTGTGATGATTGAGGCTGAGTCTTTCACAGCATCACAGGGCGAATTCCAAGTGGCAGAGCTGCCAGACGGGAATATCGTCGTTAAGGATCTGGAAAGCGGGGACTGGTTGGGTTTTGAAGTGAATGTGCCTGTACCCGGTAGATATCGTTGTGAAATAAGACTTTCATCCGAATCCAATTCGGCCGGCTCCTGCTGGATAGAGGATTACTACGATAATAAAGACGGCCGAACCTATAATATCACAGCCGGGATACAGGTACCGGCCACCCGCAAGGGCGGTGTGTACAGCATTGTGTCCAAAGATGGCTCACCGCTGGACAGCGGATTACATAAAATGAAGTTCCACCCGGAAAGTGATAAGGTAAATCTGGACTGGATAAAATTTACCCTTATGAAACATCATCAGTTTACCCCGGATACGCTTGTCCAGAACATGGAGGGCAGTGAATGGAAACTGGTCTGGGCGGACGAATTTGAAGGACAGGGACTACCGGACACATCAAAATGGACCTTCGACATTGGAAACTGGGGCTGGGGAAATAATGAACCGCAGTTCTATACTGAATACCGGATAGAAAATGCCAGGCAGGAAAATGGTCACCTGATCATTGAAGCGAGAAAAAATGATATGGGACAACCCTGGACATCCGCACGTCTCACCACCCGGGGTAAGATCAGTTTCATCTATGGGAAAATAGAATTCCGGGGAAGAGTCCCCTCCGGAGACGGTACCTGGGCGGCAGGCTGGTTGCTGGGAGACGCCTACCGGGATGAAATTTCCTGGCCCTATTGCGGGGAAATCGATGTGCTGGAGTGTGTGGGCAGAGAAATCGACGACCAGACCGGTGATGGGATTAATCACGCCTCCTGCCATACCCGGGCATATTATTTCAAACAGGGAAACCAGATTACCAGCATTATCCCGGTTCAGAATATGACAGATGAATTTCATATTTATTCCATAGAATGGTATCCGGATGGAATCCATGCATTTGTGGATGGTGAAAAGTATTTCACGTATGATCAACTGGATGGTGAGTGGGAATGGCCTTTTAATGATCCGCAGAATCTGATTGTAAACCTGGCAATGGGTGGCGGTATGGGAGGTGAGATTGATAAAAACATGACATCCGCTCAATTTGTTCTTGATTATGTTCGAGTCTACGCAAAAGAGTGATGGAATTGTTTACAGCAATGGAAGCTAAAATAAGAAAAATGATCATCTTTTCCGGGATTTTATATTTAATCTCGCTGACAACCTGTACTCCTAGCAAAAAACAAAACTTAATTCGTTCGGCAAGAGTTATTCAGACCTCAAAGGCGGGAGACAGATTGACCGAAATGGGAACAGTCTCATTTTCGGAAATGGTAAATGACAGTATACCGGTAATTTCTGTAAATCCGGAGATTACCTATCAGGAAATTATTGGATTTGGCGGCTCTTTTACCGAATCCGGTGCTCATGTTCTGAATCAACTGAGTTCGGAAAAAAAAACGGAAATTATTCATGCTTATTTCAACCATTCCGGTTCAGCATACAGCCTCACCCGAACTCATATGAACAGTTGCGATTTTTCACTCAATACCTATTCATATGCCCCTGTTCCCGGGGATACGCACCTCACTCATTTCAGTATTGAAGAAGACCGGGACGATTTGATCCCATTTATAAAAGAAGCCATGACTGCCGACGGAGCCGATTTCAGGATAATCGCTTCTCCCTGGACGGCGCCGCCCTGGATGAAAGATCCTCAAATCTGGAACGGCGGAATACTGAAACCTGAATATTTTGAGACCTGGGCTCTATTCTTTTCAAAATATATCAAAGCATATGCCGAAGAAGGAATTAATATCTGGGGAGTAACTGTGGTGAACGAACCGCTGGGCAACGGAGGGCAATGGGAAAGTATGATTTTCTCACCCGAAACCATGGCAGAATTTGTGGCATACCATCTGGGTCCCCGGTTTGAGAAAGATAACATCGATGCCAGGATCTTAATTTACGATCAGAACAGAGATCACCTTCCGGATTGGGCACATGTTGTTCTGGGAAATCCCCATGCGGCTCCTTATGTCTGGGGTACAGCGGTACACTGGTACAGCAGTACGGTGGAATGGTATCCCGAAAACTTGACTGCCGTTCATGGAAGTTTTCCTGATAAGCAGCTTATTCATACGGAAGGATGTATCGATTCCGAAATTCCCGTCTGGAAAGATGATCTGTGGTACTGGAGCCCTGAGGCTACCGACTGGGGATACGACTGGGCTCCTGATGAGGATAAACATCTCCATCCGAAATACGTGCCGGTATACAGATACGCCCGGGATATCATCGGCGGACTGAACAGCTGGCTGTGCGGATGGATTGACTGGAATATGGTATTGAACCGTCAAGGCGGTCCGAACCATGCGAATAACTGGTGTATTGCGCCGGTGATTGCGGATATTGAAAATAACGAAGTGTATTATACACCTCTCTATTATATAATGACTCATTTCAGCCGCTTTATTCGTCCCGGTGCCGTCAGGATTGGTCTGGAATCTTCCATTTCGGATATCATGATAACTGCATGCAGAAATACAGATAAATCGATTGTACTGGAAATTCTGAACCAGTCCAGTAGTCCTGTAGAATATCAGATTGTTATCAATGACCGGAGTGCGAATTTTTCCATTCCCGGAAGCTGCCTGCAGACTGTTATCCTGGAATCATGAAAGCACATTTTCATGGTGATTTTCTTATTGTC
>JAFGSO010000412.1 GCA_016934605.1 Calditrichota bacterium
CAGAACCAGCTTCAAATCAAGGTACATTAGTGAATTGTTCGTTATTGACTTATATCAAAAAATTTCGGAGCTAAGGCAATAATCATAATTTTTTATTTTTTTAACCCTAAACCATATTTTCTGTAATGAGCCATTCGGAAAGACAATATGTAATCGGCATGGCAGGTCACATTGACCATGGCAAAACGGTTCTGGTCAAAGCTCTGACCGGCATCGATACGGATCGGCTGAAAGAAGAGAAAAAAAGAGGGATAACCATTGACCTGGGATTTGCACACCTCACTCAGAATTCAACAATCATTGATGTACCGGGTCATGAAAAACTGATAAAGAACATGGTTGCCGGTGTAACGACAATTGATCTGGTGTTGTTTGTTATCGCCGCTGATGACGGTATTATGCCTCAAACGAGGGAACATCTTGATATTTTGAATCTTCTCGGGATCAGCAGGGGTATCTTTGTGATCACCAAAATTGACCTGGTGGATGATGAATGGGGGGATCTGGTAGAAGAAGAGGTCCGGAACCTGATTAAAAACACCGGAATGTCAGGAGCACCGGTTATCCGGGTTTCAGGTGTTACCGGTGAGGGTATTGAAGAACTGCGTGGTACTATTCTTGAAATGATGAGCGGGATCGCCGTGCGATCTGATGATGGTATCTTCCGGCTGCCAATAGATCGGGTTTTTGTGAAAGCAGGTTTTGGAAGCATTGTCACCGGAAGCGTCATTTCCGGAACTTTGGAGATCGGGCAAACCGTTGAAATTCTGCCTGAGAAATTACGTTCACGGGTGAGAGGCTTGCAGAGCCATGATACAGACGTGGAAAAAGTAGCGGCAGGATACCGCGCAGCAATTAACCTTACCGGCCTGGATAAAAACCAGCTGCAACGCGGTCAGGTGGTCACTCTTCCCGGATATTATGAAGCGGTAAATCTTTTCTATGCCCGGATTTCGGTATTACCGGAGTCTCCAGTCGTTCTGAAAAACCGGATGCGGATCCGTGTACATCTTCACACGACGGAGGTTATCGGGCGGATCGTATTCCTGGATAGGCGCGAACTGAGCGCCGGAGAAACCGATTTTGCCCAGGTATGGCTGGATAACAGCGTTTATGCCTCTTTTCGTGACAGATTTATCATCAGGCAATTTTCGCCGCAGAATACACTGGGAGGCGGGATTGTTCTGGAAACGAACCCACCTCGATTTCGAAAAAAGAATTCTGATGCCGTAATAGATTCGCTGAAAGGTCTCGAAAGCGATTCCCAGAAAGACCGAATACTGTCCGCATTTTCGCTTGTGGATCTGCATGCACTTTCTGAAAAAACATTACAGATAAAAACCGGCCTGTCTATTGAAATACTTAAAAATCAATTGGATGAATTAAGCACTCAGAATTTAATTGTGAGTTTTTCGGTGGGACAGGAGAAATTTTATTACTCCCGGCAACAACTGGATAAGGTGAAGCAAGTCATACGGAAGGAGCTGAAAAAATACCATCAACTTTATCCGGGCCGGAAGGGAATGCCGGTACCGGAAATCCTGAGCAATCTGGAAAAATACTTTTCGCAGGATGTAGTAACACATGCTATTTCCAGCGGAATGAAGACCGGTCAATTTCAGATAACAGAAGATGCCGCTGCATTGCCCGATTTTAAAGTTCAGTTCAGCCGGAAAGATGAAACTGTTCTGATCAGAATAGAAGAAATACTGCTGGAAGATCGATTTCAGCCACCTCTTTTTGGCGATTTAGCTGCTTCTCTCGGAATTCCTGAGAAGGAGCTGCGTGAATATCTGGGCATTTTGAAAAAGGATAAAAAAATTGTTTCAGTCGAAGAAAAAATGTTTTTCCACTCGGATGCTATCCGCGATGTTGTCAGCCTGATAAAAGAGTATTTTCGCGATCATGAGGAAATGAGAATAGCCGATTTCAGGAGTATGCTGGGAACTACCCGAAAATATGCCGTACCTTTATTGGTATATCTGGATAATCAAAATTTTACGCGGCGTGAAGGAGATATTCGAAAAGCCGGAAGTTCTCTGATACATCAGTAGATATCCGCTATAAGAGGAATTTTTATAGTTTTTTCCAATCAATGCCGGATTCTCTTTGTTCCGCTGTGAGATATACCTGCATGATTTTATGAATCCACTCTGCAATTTTATCAAAAGACAGCTCCATGTTTTCGAGGAGAATATCTCTCTTTCCATGCTCAATAAACCGGTCCGGAATTCCCCGTATATGAAGTTGAGGTTTCTGAATCGCCTCATGTTCTTGTAGAAATCTGGCTATTTTTGAACCGAAACCACCTTCCGTGCTGTTCTCTTCCAGGGTGAATAAAATGGTGTGATCCTCTATAACCTTCTTCAGCAGAGTTTCATCCATTGGTTTTACGAAACGGCAGTTAACGATAGTGGGATATATTCCCTGTTTGTGAAGTATCGGAAGTGCTTTCAGACATTCTTCGTTTAGCGATCCGGTGACCAGAACAGCAGCATTTTCTCCCTGTTCCAGGATCGTCCAGCTGCCGGGCAAAATCTCTTCGAACGGTTCGTTATCGTCTAATATATCCGGAGTAACTGCCCTGGGATACCGGATGGCAAAAGGAAGGCGGTCCTGAAGCAGGGCAGAATATAGCATATTTTTTAATTCGGATCCGTTCCGGGGCGCGGCAACAACCAGATTCGGAACGATATTCAAATAAGAAAGGTCAAAACTTCCATGGTGGGTGGGACCATCTTCTCCCACCAGTCCTCCACGATCCAGTGCAAAGATCACCGGAAGTTTCTGCAAGGCCACATCGTGAATAATCTGATCGTAGGCACGCTGTAAAAAAGTTGAATAGATTGTGACTACCGGCCGGTATCCTGCTGCAGCCATACCTGCGGCAAAGGTAACCGCGTGTTCCTCTGCAATACCTACATCAAAAAATCGATCCGGAAATTCATCACGGAACTCATTTAATCCGGTTCCGTCACACATAGCGGCCGTAATAGCACACAGTTTTTTTTCCTGTCGGGCCAGACGGACCATGGTTTTTCCAAAAACTTCGGTGTAGGATAGAACCGCCGGTTCCTGTGGTGAATTATCCGGTTGCGGGGCGAGAGGTTTTATACCGTGATACTTTTCCGGATTTTTTTCAGCATCAGCATATCCTTTACCTTTTTTAGTCAGAACATGCAGAAGCATGGGACCGGGCAGATTTTTAATTCTCTGAAGGAATGGAATCAGTTCGTTCAGATCGTGACCGTTTACCGGTCCAAAATACCGGAATCCCAGAACTTCAAAAAACATTCCGGGCAGAATCAATGCTTTGATGCCACTCTGTGTTCTCCGGGCGAGGGAACGGATCTTTTCGGTGATGGGTGGAATTTTACCGGTAAGATCCCACACTTCGTTCTTGATTTTATGATACAGTGGATTGGTGATAATTTCATTCAGATAATAAGCAATGGCACCTACATTGGGCGAAATGGACATATTATTATCATTTAGTATCACCAGCATGTTTCTGCCAGCCTGACCGGCATTATTCAGTCCTTCGTATGCCATACCTCCGGTCAGGGATCCGTCCCCGATCACCGTTATCACATGAAAATCCTCCCCCTTCAAGTCCCTGGCCGTACATATTCCCAGCGCTGCTGAGATGGAAGTGCTGGCATGACCGCCCCCGAAAACGTCATATATGCTTTCACTGCGTTTTAAAAAACCGCTGATGCCTTTGTATTGCCTGATTTTTTTCAGGGCTTCGCATCTTCCGGTCAATATTTTGTGCACATATGCCTGGTGACCTACATCCCAGATAATCCGGTCATCCGGGGCATCAAATGCATAATGAAGTGCTACGGTAAGCTCTACAACGCCGAGGCTTGAAGCAAAGTGACCGCCCACAGCCGGAATCACCTGCAGCAGATAATCCCTGATCTCCCGGCAGAGCTGTGGTAAATCATTCCTGTCCAGGGCTTTCAGATCAGCAGGTGATCGGATACCCTCCAGAATTTTCATGACTGTATTCCTCTGTTTCAGTGAAGATCTTCACTAAAAAATAATTGTGCAAAAAATAGGACATCAATTGCTGAAAGTAAAATATTTTATGAAAATAATTTCACTACATTCCGTCTCCTAATTTTTCGCCCTCAGTGAAAGATTCCCCAGAGCAATTTCCAGGGTTTGCCGGAAACGTTCGTAACCGCTCCTTCTCACCGCTGTACCGGCAAACATTTTTTCATATTCTTCACGGGTTAACCTGGTGAGACGCTTCAGATTTAATTTCTGGCCACTGAAACGATTCTTGAATGCCACTTCACCAGATTCAGTGGCAAAGCGTCGGTTCCAGGGACATACCATCTGGCAGATATCACAACCGAATATATAGTTACCCAGTTTTTGCTGATAATCGGGATGAATATCTCCGTGATGCTCTATTGTGAGATAAGAAATACATTTCCGGGCATCGAGTTGAGCAGGGGCGGTGAGTGCATTGGCGGGACAGGCCTTCAAGCAACGCGTACAGGACCCGCAATATTCAGCGCTGAAAGGTTCATCCGGTGGCAGGGGCAGGTTCAACAACAATCCTCCCAGAAAAAAATAGGAGCCTTCCCCTTTAATAATTAAAGTGCTGTTTTTAGCGATCCAGCCTAATCCGGCCCGGACGGCCAGAGGTTTCTCCATAATCGGAAAAGAGTCCACAAATACTCTGCCCCGGGTCGCCGGTTCCCTCTCGGCGATCCATTCCAGCAAATTCTTTAATTTTTTCCTTAGAATTTTGTGATAATCCCTGCCCCGTGCATAAATGGAAATGGTCCCTAGTTCAGGAGAGTAAATCATCTTTTCTTTTTTCCGGAAATAATTCAGGGCTACCATCACCACGGATTGAGCTTCCGGGAAAAAGGCTGCCGGATTGGATCTCTGAATTGCAGTATCAGCCAGCCATTTCATGCTGCCGTGACGGTTTTCATCGATAAATTTGTTGAGATCGGCACTGGAAGAATCCATTAAATCTGCACCTGTGATCCCCACTGCATCAAATCCCAGCTGCAATGCACGATTTTTAGTATCCTGTGCAAGATTTTTCATGAACGAATCGGTCTTTTTACTGAAGAAACAGATGAATTGAATTTTACTTCAAGAATTTTCTTCACCTGCTCGATAAGTCGCGGTGGAGTGGAAGTTCCGCCCGTAATTCCAACGGTGTCCTGAAATTTGAACCAGTTAAAATCCAGTTCCTCCGGTTTCTCAATCCGGTAAGTCTGCTTTTGCTCTCTGAGGGCATTTTTATACAATACACCGGTGTTGGAACTGTTTTTCCCTCCAACAACCAGCACAATATCGCATTCTCTGATGAATTCTACAAACTCAGCCTCACGGTTTATGATATATTTGCAGATAGTATTCTTGCTCTCAAATGCGTGGCCTTTTTTCCTGATTTTTTCAATAATTTTGGTGTGAGTTTCCGGATGTGCGGTTGTCTGAGCCATAACGAACAACTTTTTACCACTAGGAATAGTGTCAACCTCTTCCGGTGTTTCGATAACCAGTGTCTTGTTTTCACAATATCCGTTGATGCCGATGATTTCCGGATGCCCTTTTTTCCCGACCAGTATCACCAGGTAACCTTTTTCGAAATAAGATCGGGCCAGTAGCTGAGATCGTCTGACAATGGGACATGTCCCGTCTATGACAGACAGGTTTTGCTCCTGAAGTATTCGATAGGTTTCGGGTGGTTCTCCGTGAGCTCTTATCAATATTTTTTCACCAGAACTGTTGTATTTA
>JAFGSO010000413.1 GCA_016934605.1 Calditrichota bacterium
GGGATTTATGTCCGTCCTCACGGAAATGTTTACAGTGATTACTCCCGTAAATTTTTTGAGGTATTGCATACATTTTCACCACTGATTGAAGGCCTGAGCATTGATGAAGCCTTTATGGATATGACCGGCAGCAGAAAGCTTTTTGGCGAAGTGAGTGATATAGGCAGAAAGATTAAGGAGGAAATTTTCAGGAATACCCAACTTACCGCCTCAGTGGGAATAGCCCCAACCAAGAGTGTCGCGAAAATTGCTTCTGATTTTAATAAACCGGATGGATTGACGATTGTTCATCCCGATGATGTGCGGACTTTTCTGGACAGCTTGCCTGTAACTAAATTATGGGGAATTGGCAAAAAGACCCAGGAAAATCTAGAAAAAATGGGTATCCATACAGTCTACCAGCTAAGGCAGCACCCACGGGAAGTTCTTGAGCGAAAATTCGGGAAAATGGGGCTGCATATCTACAAAATGGCGGTTGGTGAAGATGAACGTTCGGTTAATCCGGCGGAGGATGTGAAATCGGTCAGTAATGAAACCACTTATGATGAAGACACGAATGATAGCGAGACTGTCCGGAAGACTGTTTTTTACCTGTCCGAAAAAGTTGCCGGAAGACTGCGCCGATCAAGATTGACTGGTCAGACAGTTCAATTAAAAATTCGCTTTTCGGACTTTAAAACATATACCAGAAGTCTCACTCTTCATGAACCGACCAGTCTCACAGATGAGATTTTTCAAACCACTGAACTTCTTCTTACCGAATTTCTTCCCCTGGAAAATTTTGTAAGATTGGTTGGAGTGGGTGTCTCCAGTCTGAAAAGTGAAAAAGGTATTCAACTTGGTTTATGGGACCAGGAGAATCAGAAGAAACTGAAACTGGAACAGGTGCTGGATGCCCTTCAGGATAAATATGGCAGCGATGTTATTCGTCATGCTGCATCCATTTCAAGAACTGTCCGGAAAAAAAAGGAGTCTTAATTTCTGTTTGTGCGGTGTTGCATTTTCCGATTATATAATGGTATGCTTTCTGCATTTACAGTCGAAAAAATTCCAGCCCGATAAAAATGAGTAAATACTGTTCCGCATCCGGTAAAATCGTTGTTCTCTCTGGTCTTTTTTTAGTTTTGCTTTCTCGCGCATCTGAAAATTATTTTCAGCAGGAAGTGAAATATCATATTCAAGCCAGACTCTTGAACAGTCTAAACAGACTTGAATGTAGCGAGAATCTGATGTATTATAATAATTCACCCGATTCTCTTTCATTTCTCTATTTTCATCTTTATGTAAATCGCTACCAACCCTCATACTTAGAGAACCGCAATGTCCCCAGAACTTTCGGTTATCAGGAAATTATTTCAATACATGATGATAATCAGCAGGAAGTGAATTATCAGATTAGCGGGACGGTGATGAAGGTCTGGTTGAACCGCATCCTGGGGCCTGGAGATTCGGCCCGGTTGATTATCCGTTTCAATACCGTCCTTCCCGAATATGGAGAAAGATTCGGTTACTACGGTGACCATTTTGACGTGGGCAACTGGTATCCCGTACCGGCAGTGTACGACAGGCAAGGATGGCATGCAGATCAGCATGAAGATGGTGAATTTTACCAGGAATGGGGCAGTTTTCTGGTAGAGATAACCGTACCTGCGGGATTTGTTGTGGGAGCGACCGGAATATTGCTAAACGAAGAGGTTTTGCCAGATTCAATAGAATATGCAGAACGCAGGAAATATTACGCTGAACCCCAGGATACATCGATGGTAACATATATTTTTCGAGCCGATCATGTACATGATTTTGCCTGGGCAGCAGATCCCGAATTTGTAATGCGAAAAACCAGGGTTGATGAAACGGAGCTGATCTTTTTCATTTTACCCTATCGTCTCCAGGAATGGGAACGCCAGCTCGATATTGCTGCCCGGGCTGTGAGTATTTTTAACCGGGAAATTGGCCTCTACCCCTACCAAACTTTGACGGTTGTAGATGGATATATAAGAGCCGGAGGAATTGAATATCCCAACATTGTAATAATAAATGACATTATTGATGACCCCAGGGAACTAAGCGCAACTATTATTCACGAAATTTCCCATCAGTGGTTTTACGGACTGCTGGCGAATAATCAAACCAGATATGGCTGGATGGATGAAGGATTCGCGACTTACTATGAGAATCTGGCTATGACGGCTGTTTTTGGAAGCGATAATGAATTTGTAAACTCGCCCGGCGGATTCTGGGGATCTCTATTCGGATACTGGCGCCGGAGAGCTGAGATGGATAAGCTGAATTATCTGCAGTATATCCGCAGCGGGAATGAGGAACCGATTAACAGACATTTCGACTGGTTTCGTGATGAACCCTGGATTCCTTATTACCAGAAGATGAGTCTCGTAATTTCACAATTAAAATATCTGGTTGGTGATTCCCTGTTTGAAGCTGCAATACAGAATTATTTCCATGAATGGAAGTTCAGACATCCCTATCCCGAAGATTTCTATTCTGTTTTTGAGAAAATTAGCAACCGGAAACTTGACTGGTTCTTTTATCAGTGGCTGAACACTACCTGGCATTGCGACTATGGTATAGACAGGATTAGCGGTAAATGGATCGACCTGGAAAATGAGAAAAAATATCGGGTTCGGGCGGAATTTTCGCGCAAGCGTTCCATAGCCATGCCGCTTGATTTTCGTGTGTTTTTTACCGATCAGAAATTCCTGGATTACCGCATCCCCCTGGACGACGGCATGAATTTTACTCCGGTGGATTCCGGAAATATATCAGCATGGCCTCATCGAGTGGGTACCAGAACTGTGGAATTGCTTTTTCCGGACAAAATCAGCAAAATCCAGTTGAATCCGGAAGGCAAGTTGTTGGATGTTAATCCTTTTAATGATGATGTTTCTCCCTGGCCCCGTATTCACTGGTACTGGCTGAAACGGCAATATTATTTCCCGCATACCGATGGGTATACAGCCACTGTTTTTCCTTTTGTATTTTACAACAATCCGGACGGAGCACAGGTTGGTATCCGAACCCGGGGAAATTATATTTACCCGGATTATCAGCATCGTCTGCAGCTTATTTTTGGTTTAAAGTCACTCAAGCCGGCCGGGGAATTCTGGTTCGAACACCCTGTTTATAAATTAAATCGGGACCTGCATTTCATCACCACGCTTCATGATGAAGCAGGTCGAAGAGGAACTGGTCTCTGGTTCCAGTGGATGCATGAAGAAGGCAAAAAACTTACGGGCATTACCGCCGGGGGACAATACCGCTATGTGTATAATCTGGATTACTATCCATATCCGGCTGCGAAAGGACATATCTCTTTTATGGAAATAGCTCTGCGCAAAGGAGCCTGGGAGATCGGGTATTTACCCACAGGCTGGGAACTGAATGCAAGAGTTGAAACTGCCTTCCCCGGAAGTGATTTTAATTTCCAGACCCTGGAAGTTGATGCATTGATGCGGATGAATCTGTTTTTCCATCAAAAGTTAACCCTCCTGCTGAGGTCGGGAAACTCCTATGGAGAAGTTCCGATACAGAAAGCTTTTCGCCTGGGAGGAGCCCGTTCCTATGAGCTCTGTCGGAATCCCTATCTGCGTTCAAAGGGAATATTGCCTGATGAATGGTGGAAAAATGGGAATATATTCGAGCAGGGAGGAGGAAATTTGCGGTCGCTGGCTTATTCCCTGGAGCCGGCGAAATCACATCTGGTTAATGGTTTTGCCTCTATTACTCTGGGCAATCCATTGAATCTTAGCTATACATATATTCCCTACCTGTCTGATATTGAACTTTCTGCTTTTACCTCCTGGACTTTGTCATCGGATAACTGGAGAAAACATACCGATATGTTTGGAGAAGCAGGATTTATCGTTTCTCTGATGCGACTTCCATTTTTATTCAATTACATTGATATTCGGGCTGTGCACTTTGATTTTCCGATCTGGGTCAACAATAAAATAGATAGCGAAAATATTGATCTGCGCTGGGCTATCCGTTTCGACATCAGGAGTTTTCATTGATATGAGGTATTTTATCCGTTTTCATCTCCCGGTTTTAATATTTGTTGTCGGAATATTCATACTTTCCTCCATCCAGGACATATCTCCGCCGGATCTGGGTTTTAAGCCCCAGGATAAATTTTATCATCTGGTATTTTATTTTGTTTTTGGCTTTTTTATTGTTCGTTCTTTTCGTCATATGGCCGGCCTGCCGAAAATCCGACAAAATGCAGTTTTGTTCTCAATAGTCTTCGGATCTCTGTATGCTTTGTCCGATGAAATTCATCAGTACTTCGTTCCGGGACGGCTGATGAGTTACGGAGATTTTGTGGCGGACACGATGGGAATTCTAGTGGGTGTTCTGGCATTTAAATATTATGCTCAAATTTCCGGTTTCATCAAAGGCAATTTCAGATTCGGGAAGAGTAATTTATAGCAGATATTTACCGTTTCTTTGCCTTCTCGATTCACCTGGAAATTGTATAATTTTACATCACTTATTGGATTAAATTCGGTTTTCCGGTAAAATGTGGATAAGGAGCTGGATTTCCGACTGTAATCGGATTATTAAAAAAATCTGATGGTTTCAATAGGTCTGTAGTAGGGTTAAATTGAATACCGAACATTTTTCAAATCATGCGCAGGCGTCTGTTGCATTTTTCAGAAATTATCCGGTGATGTGGATTAAATTTTATATGAGGTAAACATGAAGGTAATGTCGAATTTTTTAAGGATTTTATCGAATTCATATATCGTAACAGAAAATTAAATGCAAGGAGAGGATTATGGCTCAACTGGATCGTAAAAAAATAGAAAAGATTTTATCCGGGATCAGATATCCCGGATTCACCAGGGATATCGTTTCTTTTGGAGTCATCAATAATATTGAGATAGACGACAGGAATGTGGATATCGTTCTTAAGTTTACAACCAAAAATGAGGAAACCAGATCTCAGATTAAGTCCGAAATCCGGAATTTGCTTTCCGAGCGCCTGGAGAATGTAAATGTGAATATTGAAGAAACAACTGCACAGACGCAAACCAGTGCCCGGGAGAAAGGAACAGGTGATCCCTGGGCAGGCAGGGCACCGATTGAAGGAATTAAAAATATAATCGCAGTGGCATCAGGAAAGGGAGGAGTCGGAAAATCTACCGTCAGTACAAATCTGGCCATCGCTCTGTCCCGGAAGGGATTGAAGATCGGATTGATGGATAGCGACATTTATGGCCCCAGTGTGCATATCATGATGGGAGTGGAAGAGCGTCCCATGGTAAATGAGAGTCAGAAAATTATTCCCATTGAAAAGTTCGGAATCAAGATGATGTCGATGGGATTTTTAATCGATAGTGATGCACCACTTATCTGGCGTGGTCCACTGGTCATGAAAGCTGTTGAGCAGTTTTTACGGGACGTGGTATGGGGAGAGCTGGATGCACTTGTCATCGATTTACCGCCAGGGACTGGCGATGCTCAGCTTACCCTGGTACAGAAAACACCTCTAAGTGGGGCTATTATTGTGACAACTCCCCAGGAAGTTGCGTTGGTAGACGCCCGCCGCGGATTAAAAATGTTCCAGAAAGTTGAAACCCGGGTTCTGGGTCTGGTCGAAAATATGAGCTACTTTATATGTCCGAATTGTGGGGCACGGACGGCTATTTTCGGCAGCGAGGGTGGTAACCGGGCTGCCGGAGAACTGAATATACCTCTGCTTGGACAGATCCCGATAGAGCCGCAGGTAACCGAGGCAGGGGACAGCGGAGTACCGGTAGTTGCCAGTCATCCGGATAGTGAGTCTGCCAGGGCCTTTCTGGAAATCGCCGGAAAGATTGCAGACGATTCAATGTTCCAGTAGAGAGCATCATAAATAAAAGAAGCCTCACGCAAAGGTGGGATTGTTAGCGTGAGGCTTCTTTCGGGTTGAGGAGGGAAATCGTGTTATGTCAAACCGTTGACATGTTTCATTAATCGGGATTTTTTGTTCGCTGCGGTATTCTTATGGATAATCTTGTTTTTAACCATTTTATCCAGCACAGATGACGCTTTCCGATAATTTAATAATCCTTCCTCTTTATTTTCTGAATTGAGTACTCTCTTCGTATAGGTTTTCATGGTTGATTTTTGAAACCTGTTTCTTTCCTCATTACGAATATTGATTTTAATTCGCTTGATTGCTGACTTATGATGCGCCATTCTTAATGATTTCCTTTCTTTTCGTGACGGAAAATTTAATAAATGTTCTGCGGTGTGTCAAATAAAAAATAGTAATAAATTAATCTGTACCCCCGGCAGGAATCGAACCTGCGCGCATGGCTCCGGAGGCCATCGCTCTATCCACTGAGCTACGGGGGCATTTCGACGGTGCGAATTTATGAAACTCTGTTACCTAAAACAAATGAAAATTATTGTTTATGTCATAACTGATCACAGATTTTTATTCTGAATAGCACCATTTTTCTGCGATTATCTTTCCCGATGAAGTTTTCTGCAGAATCCGGAAAAAAATTCCTTTAACCTGAATAATTCACGAACTCCATGATAACAGGACACAAGATTAGATATGTTATTAATTTAAATTTGGCCGCATGCTTCTGGCTAAATCAGGGATGATTTAGTCCCGACAAGTCAACCGGAGGTTGACATGGAGTCGGGAATATCCGCTTCATTTTTTTTCTTCAAAGTGAGTCCATCGCAGTGTCCTCATCGGCACATAAAATAGCCACAGAGGGCTCAGGGCACAGAGAGAATGACTATTGTATTGATTGTGGTCATTAACGTTTCTGAATGAATCAACTCATAA
>JAFGSO010000414.1 GCA_016934605.1 Calditrichota bacterium
AAAAGTCCCATATTTCGCTTCTCAAGCCGAAAAACAAAATAATGGGGAACAAAGTTAAAATTAAAATCCCACACGAAAATCGGTGAAATGTTCGTACCGATATTAAATGCCGGCGAAGACAAGACGGGATTATCCACCACTGTGTAATAGGTGGTATCTGATGATTCCCCGAATTGATCGAATTCATCAAAAGCCCTGACAAAATAATGATATCTCTGGTTCAATGAAACTGTTTTATCAATAAAGACCGTGTCGATAGTTCCAAAGCTTTTATTTACCCGTCCGATCGCAGTGAAATTGCGGTTCGCAAATTCACTGCGATAAATCTCGTAGCCGTCAAGGGTCGATTCCTGGTTGGGATGCCACTCCAGAAAAATACCATTCCGATCAGGACTTGTCTCCAGAAAAACTGCATCAATCCCTTTTTCCACATAGCTGCTGTCGCTGTTTTTTGCCACCAGATTCACCCGTGCCGGTGGATCGACTTTATTGACCGCTTCCTCACTGCAACTGACGAACAGTAAAATGATGATCATAAATGTTGAAAATACCAATGTCTTCATATCTCTCAAAACCTTATGGCGGCACTGATCCGGTGACTTCCGCCGAGTTCATGTCCTTTAAATGCATAATCTACATTGAAAATGAATACCTTCAGGCCAATTCCAGCCGTAAACTGCTGGTCATCCAGACCGAACCGTACTGCCAGTAGCTCCCGATAAATATATTCCAGTCCGAAATGATGGATGCTATCGTATTTTTTATCCCAGGCATAAGCAAACAGCAATTTGCCGTTAATCCTGGGGATCGGCTGGAAATAAGAAAGCCCCATCTGCCAGCTTCTTTTAATGTTAGCCACCGCCCGGTTCTGGGTATTCCAGGTCAAACGCGTATTGAAAATATCCTTAACCGCCATACCCATGGATATTTTGCCCAGTCGGTTATCATCCAGCAAATCATTTAGTCCGAATCTGAACATGCCTCCCAGATCGAATCCAAGGCCGCTTGAGGTCTGGCCAAAAAGGGATTGCCTGATAAACTTAACATTGAGGCCAAGGGGAATTTCGGTGGGGAAAACAAAATACTGCCATCCGAAATCGATATCGAGCTTATAAAGTTTTGCAAAGGTCAGTATAAAGGCATCGTTGTTAAACTGGCTGAAATCGTAGGGACTGGAGGTTAATGCCAGCCCGGGTTGTGCCTGTTCAAGTTCCTGCCAGGTAAAGAAATCTGTGGTTTCGGCACGTCTTTCCGCATAGGTTCCTTCGGGTTCAGAATAAGCCGGAATATCGGATACGCTGAGGCGAATCCAGTTCAGAGATATGCCAGCACCACCATAGATTGGACGGGTAAATCCTATATGATGGTGCTGTTCCAGAGACTTGAAAAGCTGGGAGTACATACCGGCCAGTTCCGGTCTGAACAATAAAGAGGCTCCGGCCGGATTCCAGTAGAATGAAGAACCATCATCCGCCACCGAGACGAATGCTCCGCCCATTCCCATAGCACGGGCACCGATTCCAAGTTCCAGGAAGGATCCCGCATACCGTATTTCTGCCTGGCTTTCCACCAGGAAAAAACCGGCAAGTGCCAAAATAATCAGATATTTTATCAGACTGTTCTTCATTGTCTCAGTTTTGCCACTTTCAGAATCTGCTGTTTCTCTTTTTCTTCGAACCTGGCACGAACCAGGGCAAAATAAACACCGTTGGCTACTTCATTACCGTAATCGTCCAGTCCATTCCAGATCAGTTCATTATAACCAACCAGTCGCGAATCGTTTCCCGGTACACTGGTGTTGCGGTCGTTCTTGATAACCCGTATCAGACGACCTGATACCGTGAAAATCCGGATCTCCAGATCGTCAATCATCCGTCCCTGGTTGGTCAAAAAATAGGAAAAAACTGTTTCATCGCTGAACGGATTGGGATAATTGCCGAATACATGAAGATCGAATTCAGTGCTCACCTGAAGGGTGTATTCTTCTCTGGTGACGTTTCCATTTACATCCCTGACTTCAACAGACAGGCTGTGGTTACCCACGGCAAGTTCCGGATAAGCCGTGATTCCCAGGATATTTGATTGCTGGACGGAATCCGGTATAAATACCTGCTCGCCGGTAAGCGGATTATCATCAATAGCAATAACCAGGCGATCCCGGTTTATGTCAATCCCGCTCCCATCCTCAATTAATATATTCAGAACCGGTTTCGGTGCTACCAGTGAACTGGTTACCACGCGTCGTCCATCAATAGTCAGTTTCACCTGAGGCGGTTGCTTGTCCTGTGAAACGAAAGGAGCATATATTCCATCCTGCAATAAATCAGCTTTCAAAATCATACTGTCCAGATCAACGGTGGATTCATATTGGATCCAGGTTTTCAGCCGTTCATCAAAACGGTAAAATCTCAGATCCTCAAAAGAATAAACATCTGAATTCAGTATTGTGCTATCCAGTTGGATTCTGAGCAGGAAAGGCGACAAAAGTTGAGCATCATTATTTAACTTTTGCAATTTTATAATATCAGGCACGTTATCATCATCCAGAGTGAAGCCAATCAAATTATCGTTTTCCCATTCCGGGATAAAACCGCTGAGCATAAACTGTACTGCTGAGGGATTTGTAATCGAATTCGGACCAATCCATAAATTTACTTTGTCACCCAAAGAAATTGTGTCATTATTTACACCGTCATAGGTAGTGCCGAACTCGGGAGTCACATTATAGAGATGGATGCTGATAAGCGAACTGTCGATATTATTAAGGCGGTTAAAATCGGGTGACTGCTCTTCCGGATCAAGTCTCGCATAAATATGGTAGCTCGCACTGTCCAGATAAAATGGGAAATTGAGGAGAACAGTTGTTGAATCTTTTGCGTCGACCGAAACATTTTGGGTATCGAAAGCTATGCGCTGCAGAAAATTATTTCTGCTGTTATAGGCTTGAACCCTTACAGACTGGGCCGGTAGATCCCCATTATTTCCCAGGGTTAATGCAAACTGGACTTTTTCTTTGCCGGCAAGACGAAAACTATTCGGGAAAATATACGGATCCGGTCGATTATCTTCTACTTCATAGCTATAATTCATCCGACTTTGCTGTCCCTGAGAATTGACAGCATATACAAAAAAATACACCGTGGTCAATGTCCTGGTAGGTGGTACTTTTTCCAGCGTCACAAATTTTCCGGATTCAGTTTCTACCGTTCGCAGGTGGACGGTATCTTTCGCAATCACTTTCCCCGGTAAAACTGCCACAATCTTTACTTCCGAAATTCCCATTTCATCTCTGGCCAGGAGGGAAATCTGCACACTGTCCTCTGCATTTGGCCGGGCAGGAATGGTTGACACAGAATCGAAGACGGTATAATGGATGCCGATCTGTTTGTGTCCTGCCGCATCCCGGGTATTGTCACTGAGATAGGCCCGAACAAAGCCGGCGCTGCGCGGATAATTGCCGGGAATAATCAGATTGTATGAAGAAGAATTTCCGGAATAGAAAACGGGTTCACGTGAGACAATATCATTGTTGCTGGCGGCAAGTTCCAGATATCCTTCGGCTGAAGTAAAGGGAGCCTGCAAAGTGACCTGAATGGTATCGCCGGGAAGCGGCAGATCATTATCAACAGAAACAGCAATCTCATCTGCTGGCTTTCCGAATGAGACAAAGGGATCTCCGATCAGATTGTATTCATAGATCATGTCATATTTCAGTCCGGGATGACCCCACTGATAGCCGGGAATAACCGTGTCACCGAGAACATATTGAGAGGAGATAAAATAATCAATTTTACCGAGGGTTGTGGCCTCCCCGATGGTGATGTTATCCCGGAACAAATTCTTCATCATATTCCACAGCATGGAATAATCATTGGACAGCCAACCCAGACCGGATGATGCCAGAATACCTATAGCTCCTTTGTCCGGGACAGCAACCAGACGGTGAGCCAGTCCAAATGATCCCGGATTGTCAAATTCTCCGGTAAAACAGGTCATACTGGTGACAAACGGATATTTCCCTTTGTTATTCAACCTCTCGACATCCTGCAGATTCATCAGCTGCACGTCTGCCCATATTCCTCCGCCTCCATGTCCAAAGAAATTGACAAAATTAACCCCGTTATCAAAATAATCGATTAGATCGGTTGTCCCCCCGAAATTGGGATCAAACGCCAGACTGGTATCCCGGATGGTATTCAATTTAAAAGAACTGAAATTTTTGTCCAGAAGCATGTCTATCACACGCTGATTCTGTGTGCGGAATGCCGGCTTTCTGGGAATATAAGAGATCTGGGAAAATTCATAAGTACTTCTGTCATTGCCGCTGATAAAGAGGGACTGGTTTCGCCATTCATCAAATATGGGACTTTCTTCATGCTCCCGGATTTTTTCGATAATATTGATCAGCTCACCGTTTGTGGTTACCGGTAATCTTCCCACAAAAATATCGGGGAGTACATCGTTACCGGCGACTTGGGCATACGGCAGATCGGTTGCCACCGCTCCAAATTCAATGCTCTGGAAAAACACGGTTGGAAGGTAATCGATATTCACACCAGTTTCTGATTTGTAATTGTAGTTGGCGTCACCAACCAGCAGCAAGTATTTTAACCGGTGGGAACGGTCCCAGTTATAAAAGGCATAGCGAAGAAACTGTTGAATGGCCAGAGGAGATTTTATTCCATAATTGAATTCATCATAAATATCCTGCACTTTCACCACCACCACATTCAGTCCCCGATTCTGCCGTAACCGGGCCAGATCCAGGGAGCGCTCATAAAACTTCTGGTGGGTGATAATCAGATAATCTGCCGAATTTCCCGGATCCTTCAGTGTTAATGAGGGGAAATCTTCATTATACGGCTTCTCCGGAATAATCGCTTTTGGTTTTAGCTTTGAATCACTTGAGAGAGCGATATATTGGATATTATCTGAATTAATCTCGTCCTGAAAAATTATTTTGTAACGGATATTCGGCTCTTCACCATCCACCTCCAGGGCATAATT
>JAFGSO010000062.1 GCA_016934605.1 Calditrichota bacterium
ATATCGGAAACCGCCTGGGCTGCATCATGAATAGAACCAAAAATGGCCAGCATGGTTTTGTATGCTTGGGGTTGGGGAATGAGTTTCAACAGAATTTTGGTGAAAATTCCAAGGGTACCCTCCGATCCGACGAAAACATCTTTGAGATTATAACCTGCAACATCTTTTACGTTTTTACCTCCAAACTTAGCAATATCTCCATTTGGAAGAATCACTTCCAGGCCCATGACATAATTTTTAGTCACACCGTATTTTAATCCCCGCAATCCACCGGCATTTTCTGCTACATTTCCGCCGATGGTGCAGATACTCATACTGCTTGGATCCGGCGGATAAAAAAGGCCTTTGGCTTCAACTGCATTGTGAAAATGTTCGGTGATGACACCAGGCTCAACCCATGCGGTTAGATTTTCTTCATCTATTTCAATAATTTTATTCCAGTGGTTCAAAAGCAAAACGACAGAATTCTCCAGTGGAATAGATCCGCCACTTAATCCTGTCCCGGATCCCCGCGGTACTACTGAAAATTTATCCTGATTGGCCAATCTGAGAATCTCAGAAATGTTGTCTATCGATTCAGGAATTACAATCGCCATTGGTGCCTGTGAAAGTAGCTGTGTACCATCATAAGCATAGGTCATCCGGTCTTCAGGAGAGATTAAAACACGCTCTTTTCCGCAAATTGCCTGCAATTTTTTAATGAGTCCGTTATCCATCATATCACCTGTTGTCATGTTTGTGAAAAAATAACGACAGAAAGGCGAAAATTCAATAAGGAATTATTTCGACGGATTTTCTTTTGGGGAGGGGAGAAATTTTTAATTTATGAGTATGTATCGCGCAATAGTATTAGTTGATTCACTATGAGTTTCAACGTACATTTCTTTCAAATACGGCCTTTGATTTCCAAAAATCGGGGAAAACTGCATTGATGAAACATATTATGACTGTTGGATTATTATTCTGTCTCTTTCTTTCAACTGATTTTGTTTATTCTGTACCGGATGAATCTTCCTCACAGGTTTTTATAAGAGTGAATCAGCTTGGCTTCCTTCCGAGGAATCATAAAACAGCCATCCTTTTTTCTCAACAACCTCTGAATGCAGAAGTAAAGCTTATAGACAGACAAAAGGGACAAACAGTTTTTGCTGCCAAACCGGAGGAATTCAAACAAAAAGGATGGGGCAACTTCAACTATTATTACAGGTTCGATTTCTCATCAATCATCGCTGCAGGGGAATATTTTATTGCTGCAGGAAATGATACCTCGTTTCATTTTTCTATAAATGATTCACTTTACAGCGGGATTCCGGATATACTATTGGAGTATATGAGACAGCAGCGCTGCGGTTATAATTCCTTTTGGGATGAAGTCTGCCATCAGCATGACGGACGAACATTCTTTGCACCCCTGCCGGATTCCAGTTTTATCGACGTCAGTGGGGGGTGGCATGATGCTGGAGACGATCTCAAATATTTACTTACCGCCAGCTACGCCACTGCGGTGATGCTAATTTCATACCGCCTGAATCCCGGCATTTTTAGTGATAGGGTGGATTGCCTGGGCCAACCATATCCCAACGATATACCCGATTTGCTGGATGAAGCCAGGTGGGGTCTGGACTGGATTCACAAACTGCATCCCAATTCCACCAATCTGTATCACCAGGTGGCAGATGACCGGGATCATATCGGTTGGAAATTTCCCTATCGAGATTCATCTGATTATGGCTGGGGGCCGGAAAGTTACCGTCCTGTCTACTATGCAAATGGAAAACCGCAGGGACTGGGGCCTTTCCAAAGCCAATCCGATGGAATTGCTAATCTGGCTGGACGCTGCGCGGCCTCCATGGCCATGGCTTATACCATCTGGAAGGAAAGCCTGAATGATACTGTATTTGCAGATAGATGCCGGCGATCTGCCTTGGAATTGTATAATATCGGGAAGAATAATGAAGGTGTCCAGCAGGGTAACAGTTATGGAGCACCGTATCGCTATGGTGAAATTACCTGGGCGGATGATATGGAATGGGCTGCAGCGGAACTTTTCCGGATTACACAAAATGAAAGCTATCTTAGGGATGCCATTCGCTATGCTACTATGATTCAGGATTTATCCTGGATGGGTAGAGATACTGCCAGTCATTATGAATATTATCCATTCCTGAATGTCGGTCATTATTCTCTCCATCAAATTATTCATTCGTCTGACCGGGATATACTCGCTTCATATTACCGGGAGGGTATAGAAAAGTGTATTGAAAAAGGCAAGGCCAATCCTTTTCAGATTGGTGTACCATTTATCTGGTGTTCCAATAATCTGGTTACAGCGCTGGTGTCCCAGTGTGCCCTATATGAAAAAATGTCTGGAAATGACCAATTTAAAAATTTCATGACGCTGCAGAGAGACTGGCTTTTCGGATTGAATCCCTGGGGTACTTCTATGTTCGTGGGAATTCCGGCAAATGGTGATTATCCGGAACATCCACATGCCAGCACCTATGCTCTTACCGGCCGGCAGATAACCGGAGGACTGGTGGATGGTCCGGTATACGGCTCGATTTTTAAGAGTCTGAAAGGTCTGTACCTGTCAAAAGTAGACGAATTTGCCGAATTCCAGACGGATTATGTAGTGTATCATGATGATATTGCTGACTATTCATCCAACGAACCTACCATGGACGGTACTGCCGCGGCCATCCTGATGTTTACCTTGCTAAATATGCAGAAGTAATTATGTGTAAACGGATCCTCCCACTCTCATCCAATTAATGGTCAGTGAATTGTTAAAATCCTTAGCCTGATTCATTCAAAAATTTTAACATAAATATTTTGTAAAATGATCTTTATCTCTGGGTCCTCTGTGGCTGTTTCAAATGCCACCGAGCACACAGCGAAAGACTCATTCTAAAGATAAAAGAAAAAAGAAATAAGAAAAAAGTGAAGCTGGCATACAGAATCTGGTATGGTGCGGATGATAGGTGACAAAACAAATTCGGAGTTGATTCATTCAGAAACGTTAACGCGAAATAATCAATACCATGGTCTTTATCTCTGTGCGCTCTGGGCCCTCTGTGGCTGTTTCAAATGCTACTGAGCACACAGAGAGAACTGCTATTATCGGCTCTATGAATTATCAAGGTTAGAGGATATAAAAATATAAATTTCAAATTTGTAAAATAATATATACATTTCTACGATTGAAAGAACAGATGATTCTTTTAAAATGAAGGAAATTTCATGAAAAAAGTTAAAAGCATCAGCACAGTCATTATTTTTTTACTGATCTTAGCGAACATATATTCGCAGGAGGGTGGAAATACCGGATTTGATTTGGAACTTATTGAAAATGTTAGTATATCGGGGTTTGCAGAATCCTGGTTTTTATCAAAAACCGGAAAGATTGCGGTAACGAAGAATCAAATAATTTTCAGACCAGGACGATTAGATGAACAATCCATGGAATTGCCGGGC
>JAFGSO010000415.1 GCA_016934605.1 Calditrichota bacterium
GGAAAAATTTGGCCTCGGCCTTGACTATGCCTATACACCTTATGGTGTGTTTGACAATGTCCAGAGATTCACGATTAAATTTGCTTTCTAGAATATAAGGGAATAAAAAATGAATATTCATAAACTATTTAAATATTCGGTTTTATTCTTAATGTTGGCATTATCCTGCACATTATATGCTGCCAGCTCCGGAAAAATAGCCGGTTATGTTACTGATAGTAAAACCGGCGATCCGATCCCGGGGGCAAACATCATGCTGGCGGGCAGTACCATTGGTGTAGCATCCGATATTGAAGGCTATTACTCCCTGCTCAATGTTCCTCCGGGTCGTTATGAGCTGAAAGTATCTGTCATTGGCTATAGTCAGGCCACTATCAAAGATGTTATTGTTGAGATTGATTTAACAACCACTATCAATGTCAATATGTCTGTTGAAACAGTTGATATGCAGGAAGTAATTGTCACTGCCGAGCGGCCGGTTGTTAAAAAGGACGTCTCTGCCAGTGAATTGAATGTCAGCGCTGAAAAAATCGAAACCATGCCGGTCTCCAGTGTGGAAGATGTTATTTCGTTGCAGGCTGGTGTCGAAGGCGGACTAACTATCCGTGGCGGTGCTGCCAGACAAACCACTTTTATAGTCGACGGCTTTACTCAAAATGATGAGCGATCCCACGAACCCTTTACATCCATTAATATCAGTACCGTTCAGGAAATTAAAGTTCAAACGGGCGGTTTTAACGCTGAATATGGTCAGAGCCGCTCCGGCGTTATTAATGTGGTTACCAAAAGTGGTAGTAAAACCAATTACAACGGATCCCTATCCTTTCAGTATCAGCCACCTGGTAACAAATATTTCGGGCCATCCATTTACTCTCCCAACTCCTATTTTTTACGTCCTTACATGGATGAAGATATTTGTTATGTGGGCACGCAAAATGGCAGTTGGGACCAATATACTCAGGAACAATACCGTACTTTTGTCGGCTGGAATTATATATCACAGACCTTGATGCAGGATGACAATCCTGACAATGACCTGACGCCAGAGCAGGCGAAAAGATTATTCGAATATCAGCATCGAAGACAGGGCGACGTTGTGAAACCAGACTTCATTCTGGATGCAAGTCTCGGCGGACCATTGCCATTGATTGGGGAATATCTCGGGGACATGAGATTTTTTGCCTCTCATCGTAATTCTGAAGAACAATTGATTATTCCGTTGTCCAAAGATAGTTATGATGAGAATATTACAAATTTAAAACTGACTTCGGATATTACACCTCGCATGCAACTGACAATCAGCAGCCGGTACAGTGAAACCTCCTCCGCATCGCCTTATAACTGGACCACAACACCCACCGGAACCGTCGTTCGCTCATCCTATTCTGTGGCAAGCCTGGCCAGTTCAACACCGGATGTTCTTTTTGTTCCGGCTTACTACAGCCCTACCAAAATTTTCAGGAATCAGATCGGCGCCAAACTGAACCATATTCTGACGGACAGATCATTTTATGAGGTTAAAATCCAATATGACCAGAACTACTACCATACTTACCAGGTTTCATTAAGAGACACCACTAAAGATTATGATATCTTTCCCGGTGATGAAGCCGAATACCTGGTAGACGAACAACCCTATGGATTCTGGGGTTATGGTGTCGGCTCTATTGGTGACAATCTGCGTATCGGCGGCTGGCAGAATATCGGCCGGGATTCCAGTTACATTCGTACCACCAATTTAAAATTTGACTATGTCAACCAGCTCAATGCCACCAACCAGTTTAAAACCGGTATTGATATTCTGGTCAATAATTTTGATATTAAGTCCTTTGCGGAAAACCCCGGTATGGAAACCTGGAACAGGGAGCAAGTTTATGATGTAACTCCTTACAGGCTTGGACTTTATGTACAGGACAAACTGGAGTTTGAAGGGTTTATTGCAAACCTTGGATTGCGGTTTGATTATACTGACGCCAATACCGATGTCTATACTATTGACTATTATTCTGATTTTTACGAAGCGGGAGAAGGGTTTAATATTGAAAAGGAAGCACCCAGCAAAAAGGCCGAGGCCAACTGGGCCGTATCACCACGACTGGGTATTTCACATCCTATCACTGAAAATTCCAAGTTGTATTTTAATTACGGACATTTTAGAACGGAACCTTCCTCAACCTACCGCTTCAGGATTCAGAGATACTACAATGGCTCTATCACTTCTATTGGAAATCCTTCGCTGGTCCAGGAAAAAACTGTTTCCTATGAAATTGGGTATTCCCACAATTTATTCAATACCTACTTTCTGAATATTGCCGGTTATTATAAAAATATTACCGACCAGATCGGGTGGATTAATTATAAAAACATCAATGGCAGTGTGAACTATTCGAAACCTGATAATAATTTCTATGAGGATATTCGTGGTTTTGAAATTACCCTGGATAAAAAAGTAGGGGATTGGGTCACGGGTTTTATAAATTATACCTACATGGTCAACACCTCCGGTTACTTTGGATATACCTACTATTTTGAAGACCCCAATGAAATGCGTCAGTATCTGCTGGACAATCCCAGTCAGTCCAGACCCAGGCCAAGACCCCGGTTTAACGCCAACTTGGATTTTCACACACCCGAAAAGTTCGGGCCTAATTTGGGCGAGTTTTATATGCTTGGAGGATGGAATCTGAATATGGTAGCTTCCTGGAAAGCCGGCTCCTATTCCACCTATAATCCCAACAACATTCTGGGTGTCGGTATCATCAACAATGTTCAATGGAAAGACGCTTATTATTTTGATTTGAGATTGGCCAAAGCATTTAAGGTGAAAAGCACACGGTTTCAGGCTTATCTTGATATCACCAATGTCTTTAACATTAAACAACTTTCTTCCACCGGCTTTGACGGAAGCAGAGACCAGGATAATTATATGAAATCCCTGCATTTTGACTGGGAAGAAGGATCTCAGAAAGGTGACGACAGAATCGGCGAATATCGTGATTGGGACACTGAATATGTACCCATGCGGGAAATCGGCTCTTTGTCCAATATTTCTTCACCTGACAGCAGGACCTTGTATTACGTGCAGGATGATGGTCAGTACATGATGTATGTTGACGGAGCCTGGGAAATCAAAAGTGAAAGTTGGGTCGAAAAAGAAGTCCTGGATACCAAAGCTTACATCGACATGCCCAATGTCCGTGGCCTGACCTTTCTTGATCCAAGGACAATTGTATTCGGAATCCGATTTTCTTTTTAAACTGAGGGAATAAAATGAATAAATTTAAACAAAAATACAGCAAGATAAATATCCTATTCGGTCTCATATTTATACTCAGTTCTGTTGCTCATGCTCAGAATTTCCCTTCAGTCAATGATTATAAATACATTCGTATTGGAGATTTGCAGGACAGGGTTTCAGCCTATGGCGGGGAACGGGGATGGAACAATGTTTACTATGAAGGGAAAAAATGGCCCGCTCAATATCCACTGGCTGATAATTTTGTCATTCAGCGCAACTGGTTTGCAATAGAAGATTTCACCGATGAAAAAGGAGTTCATTGGGACCACTGGGCAAATTACCTTTATGCCGGTTATGCGGATGTATCCATCTATCCGATGCATCTGGAGCAGGTTGCAAAATTTGAAGTTCCCCAGGTCTATGTCGATGGGATCAATATTAGTGCTCCCTATAATGAAGATGTTGACCGAATTGATCCTAATATTCCATCTGACAGAATGGTGATCAATACCATCAATACAACTGCCGGAATCACAGTAACCCGAAGAATTCTGGCCTTTTCACAGCAATATCATGATGATTATTTTATCCGCATGGTGACCTATAAAAACACCGGAAATACAGACTATGACGATGACATAGAACTGACTTCAGCCATTAAAGGACTCAGAATCGGTTGGGGAAACAGATATGGTTCCCGGGAAGGGGCTGCAACTGCCGACAATCAGCATTCCTGGGGAAAACATTCCTGGGTAACTCGTCGCGGTGAAGCCTATGCTTCCCATGCTGTCGACGTGGCTAATTTCACAGAATCTACAACCCTTGATCAACTGGAATGGATTCGTGCCGGATTCAGCTGGTTTGGCCAGTCCGAATTGTTGGATTATGACAACATTGGAGCTCCCGAAAGATCCGGAACCGGCCGTTTGACAGGCCATCAGTTTCAAGGCTCGGCAGTCATACACGTGGATAAAAGCGCTACCGATAAAAGCGATGATCCCAATCAGCCTGTCTTTTTGGGATGGCATGCCGGGGACACCTATCCCGGTATTGGTAATCTGCGTGAAGAAGATGCTGATGAAATGAGTGAAGTTTATACGATGATCAGTGGAACGCCCTATGGTGGTGACGGCAATGGCGGAACAAACAGAATGTTTGAAGATAATGTTTCTTCCCTTATCGACCGGGTGGATCCATACAAAATCCACGGCGACGGCGGCGGTACCAATGTAATGATGACCTACGGACCTTTTGACCTGGCCCATGGAGACAGTATTACCATCGTTGAAGTGGATGCTGTCAATGGATTATCCCGACCGATGTGCGAGGAAATTGGCGCAAAATGGCTTCAGGGTACCGGGACCTACGATCTGCCGCCCAGTGGACAGTTTGCTGATCTGGGTGTCAACTATGGCGGTACAACTACTGACCCGGACCTCTACAAAAATGCCTGGGTTTATACAGGCGCTGATTCCATCATGATGAGTTTCAGGCGAGCTATTGCCAACTATAATTTGAATTTTGAAATACCGCAACCACCTGCGCCGCCATCCTTTTTTGAAGTCAATTCCGGTGGTGATAAAATCACCCTGACCTGGGGAACCAGTGCTTCCGAAGGTGAAAGTAATTTTGGCGGGTACCGCGTCTATCGTGCCGTCGGCAAGCGAGACACTGTATTTACAAGAGTTGCTGAAGTTGGCCCCGGTGTTCTGACTTATGAAGACAAAGCAGCCAGCAGAGGATTTTCCTACTATTATTATGTGACTTCCATTACCGATGGCAGCCTCAATACAGCCGGTATTGCAAATCCCACCGGAATCCTTGAAAGCGGAAAATTCTATACCATGACCAATAAGGCCGCTTTTCTGAAACGACAAGCCGGAGAAAAATTATCTGATATTCGCATTGTACCCAATCCCTATAACATTCGTGCTACCCAATATCAATATACCGGTGAACCGGACAAAATCATGTTCCTCGATATTCCTGCCTACTGTAAAATAAAAATCTTTACCGAAAGAGGCGACCTCGTTACAACAATCAATCATAATGATGGAAGTGGCGACGAAACCTGGAATTCTATGACCAATTCCCGACAGGAAATTGTCAGCGGAGTTTATATTGCTTATTTTGAGGTGACAAAAGATTATACCGATTCTGGCACAGGAGAATTGTTATATAAAAAAGGTCAACATGCAACAAAGAAATTTGTTGTGATCCGATAAAAGCAACTTTAATTAGGAGCAAGTAATGAAAAATAGGAAACTTAAATATCTGGTTGTTTTGATCCTGGTTTTTTCAACTACGCTACTGGCTGAGGAAAAACTGGCGCAAACAGGGTTCCAGTTTTTAAGTGTGGCCACAGAGGCACAGGGCGGAAGCATGGCTAATGCCATGACC
>JAFGSO010000063.1 GCA_016934605.1 Calditrichota bacterium
ATTTTTTTTCTTTTTTCCCTCATAAAAATGTCCGGAAAGAGAAAGGAAAGAGAACAGTGCTCAGGAAGTAAAGTTTTTAAAAGTGAGGATTCAGTTCCTGATTTCTGAATCCTGCTTTCTTTTATCGCGTGCTCTTAACTTTGAGTCCTCTCTTCACCCAAATTTTTGTTGGATTACCAGTAACATTATCCTATAATTATGGATCTTTTAAAAAATTATGATTTTTTAATATTCACCAAACGGGATTTTATATGAATAAAAATAGATTTTATCCGAATCATCCCATTCATCAGCAGTTGAAAAAGAGAATTCTTGTTCTGGATGGTGCCATGGGAACGATGATTCAACGCTATAAATTGAGTGAAGAAGATTTCCGGGGAGAACAGTTCAGAGATCATACTGGAGATTTAAAGGGAAATAACGATCTTTTGTCCATCACCCGGCCGGACGTCATTGAAGAAATCCATCGGGCTTATCTGGAAGCCGGCGCCGATATGATTGAAACCAATACCTTTAATGCCAATGCTATCTCTCAAAAGGATTATCAACTGGAGGATATTGTTTACGAAATGAACCTGGCTGCGGCCCGTCTGGCCAGAAAAAACGCCGACAGTTTTACAGAACTGAATCCTGATAAACCGCGATTTGTGGTAGGAGCTCTGGGTCCATCCAACCGGACAGCATCATTATCTCCCGATGTCAACCGGCCCGGCTATCGAAATGTCACCTTCGGGGAAATTGTAACTGCCTATCTGCCCCAGATCCGCGGGCTGCTGGAAGGTGGGGTGGATTTCCTGATGGTTGAAACAGTATTTGATACATTGAACTGCAAGGCCACCCTCTTCGCCATTGACCAATATTTCAAGGAAACCGGAAAAGAATTACCGGTTATGGTATCCGGAACTATTGTCGATGCCAGCGGCCGAACTCTTTCTGGGCAGACCCTGGAGGCATTCTGGATCTCGGTCTCTCACATGAATCTGCTGAGTGTTGGCCTGAACTGTGCACTGGGGGCACAACAGATGCGGCCGTTCCTGGAAGAGCTTTCCGGTATGGCACCCATATATGTGAGTGTTTATCCAAATGCCGGTTTGCCCAATGAATTTGGTGAATATGATGAAACGCCTGAAGTTACCTCCAGACTTATCGGTGAATTTGCAGATAGTGGTTTTATTAACATTGCCGGCGGATGCTGTGGAACCACTCCCGACCATATCCGGAAAATCAGTCAGATCCTGGCTGACAAAAAACCCCGGGAAATTCCAAAAATTTCTGCCTACTCGCGTTTCAGCGGGCTCGAACCCCTCATCGTGCGGCCTGATTCCAATTTTATTAATGTGGGGGAACGCTGTAATGTTACCGGATCAGCCAGATTTGCCAGACTGATCAAGGAAGATGATTTTGATGGCGCTCTCCAGGTAGCGCGCTCCCAGGTCGAAAATGGTGCCCAGATCCTGGATATTAACATGGACGAAGGAATGCTGGATTCGGAAAAAGCAATGGTGGATTTCCTGAATCTCATTGCTTCCGAACCGGATATTGCCCGGATCCCGGTCATGATCGATTCATCCAAATGGTCGGTTATTGAGGCCGGTCTGAAATGCGTCCAGGGGAAAAGCATTATCAATTCACTGAGCCTGAAGGAGGGAGAAGATGTTTTCAAACAACATGCCAGGCTTGCCAGGCGATACGGTGCCGCTGTTATTGTCATGGCTTTTGATGAGAAGGGACAGGCTGAAACTGCCGAACGAAAGGTCGAAATATGTGAACGGGTTTATAAAATCCTCACCCGGGAACTGGATTATGATCCGCAGGATATTATTTTCGATCCGAATATTTTTGCTGTGGCCACCGGAATAGAAGAACACAACAACTATGCCATCAATTTCCTGGAAGCTACCCGGCAGATCAAGGCAAAGTTCCCCGGCTCTCTTATCAGCGGTGGAATCAGTAATATATCATTCTCATTCCGGGGAAACAATGCGGTACGCGAAGCCATGCATTCCGCATTTCTCTATCACGCCATAAAGGCCGGCATGGATATGGGAATAGTCAATGCTGGCCAGATAACGGTGTACGAGGATATTCCAAAGGGACTGCTGGAGCGGGTGGAAGACGTGCTGTTGAATCGCCGTGACGATGCCACTGAAAGGCTGCTTGAATTTGCACAGACCGTGAAGCAGGTGGACAGGGAGAAAAAGGAAGATCTGGCCTGGCGGGAGGAGGAGGTGGAAAAGCGCCTGATGAACGCCCTTATTCGGGGAATAACGGATTTCATTGAGCAGGATACCGAGGAAGCCCGCAAAAAATATAATGATCCCCTCAAAGTGATTGAAGGGCCGTTGATGGATGGAATGAATGTGGTCGGAGATTTATTCGGATCAGGAAAAATGTTTCTGCCTCAGGTGGTCAAGAGTGCCCGTGTCATGAAAAAAGCGGTTGCCTATCTGATTCCCTATCTGGAAGAACAGAAACGCCGGAGCGGAAAAAGCCATACAGTGGGCAAAATCCTGCTGGCCACTGTAAAAGGTGATGTCCATGACATCGGAAAAAATATTGTTGGAGTGGTTCTCGGATGCAATAATTACGAGATTATTGACCTGGGAGTGATGACGCCCGCCGAGAAAATTCTGGAGACCGCGCGAAAAGAAAAAGTTGATATTATCGGCCTGAGCGGGCTGATTACACCTTCGCTGGATGAAATGATTCATGTAGCCAGGGAGCTGGAGAGGAATAAATTTGATCTGCCTCTGTTGATAGGTGGGGCCACAACATCCAAAAAACATACCGCCGTAAAAATTGCACCGTCATACAAACATCCGGTAATCCATGTCCTGGATGCATCCCGGAGCGTAAATGTTGTTAACAAACTTCTGAATGAAAAAGAAAAGGAATCCTTCTTTGGAGATATCAGGAGGGAGTACGGGGAAGTCCGTAAAGCATATAATGAACGCTATTTGGAAAAGGAACTTCTCAGCCTCTCCCGGGCGAGAGAAAACAAGTTCAAAACGGACTGGTCAACCCGGCGGGTGACGGTCCCCTCCTTTACAGGCATTCGCGTCTTTGAGAACTATCCTCTGGAAGAAATCCGTACCCGGATAGACTGGACTCCGTTTTTCATTGCCTGGGAAATGAAAGGAAAATTTCCGACCATTTTTGACCATCCGGCGAAAGGTAAAGAAGCGCGCCAGCTGTTTGATGATGCCCGGAGACTACTGGATTTGATTATTGCTGAAGAGACCCTGCAGGCTCAGGCAGTAATCGGATTTTTCCCTGCCAATACCGTTGGCCATGAGGACATTGAAATTTATGCAGACGAAGAACGGAACCGGCCGATAACAGTAATTCATACCATCAGACAACAGATGAATAAAACCAACCAACAGGCGAATTTGGCACTGGCAGATTTTATCGCCCCGCGTGAATCAGGTGTAAAAGATTATATCGGAGGATTTGCCGTCACCGCCGGTTTCGGTATTGAAGAACTCATAAACCGTTTCGAGAAAGACCATGACGATTACCACATTATAATGGCTAAAGCTCTGGCTGACCGCCTGGCAGAAGCATTTGCCGAACTGATGCATGAAAAAACCAGGAAGGAATTCTGGGGATATGCAAAAGATGAAGACCTGACCAATGAAGAACTGATTCGCGAAAAATATACCGGCATCCGCCCTGCTCCGGGTTATCCTGCCTGTCCTGATCACACCGAAAAACAAATTCTGTTCGATCTGCTGAACGTGAGTGAAAATATTAATATCCGGCTCACCGAGTCATTCGCCATGATGCCGGCAGCTTCCGTCTCCGGATACTATTTTTCACATCCGGAATCGCAGTATTTTGGGACCGGTAAAATCGGAAAGGATCAGGTGCGGGACTATGCACGCCGGAAAGGAATGGATATAAAAACGGCCGAAAGATGGTTGTCACCAATCCTGGCCTACGAGGTATGAAATATCAGCATGAGTCGGTCGTGTAAAAGTATTGTATATTATTTTTTTTGATGAGGATTGTCTAAGATTTTTGTTCAAATCAGTTCACTGAGCCGTCTGATACTCAGAAAATTGTGCATGGCTGTATTGGTTAATACGATGATCGTCTTCTGTTCTCCGATCTTCCGGACAAAATAGGTTTTGTATCCTTTCCACCATCCGGAATGAAAAACGATCTTATTTCCGCCGTTCATATTAATCCGCCAGCCGAAACCGTAATTATCATAATCCCTTAAGTCCCGATGCGCCGGTTTAAAGGCTTCCTGCAGGGCAAACAGGCTGACCAGATTCCCCTGATATAATGCCTGATCAAGCCGGAACAGATCTTCAACGGTGGAGAAAATCCCCTTATCGCCCACCACTCCATTGAGATAACTGTTTTCTGAAGCCCGCCCCCAACGGCTGTATCCGGTGGTAAGATTCTCAATTGTATCATGTTTCAGATCATCATAAGTTAAAATCCGGGTATTGTGCATACCAAGCGGATCAAATATCTGAGTTTTCATGAACTCGGCATAAGTTAACCCGGACACTTTTTCAATGATGGAAGCCAGTAGACAATAATTCGTGTTGCTGTAATTGTAGCGCCTGTCCGGAAGATAATATCGTGACGGTTTATATAAAGTCATGATGTCAAGCACATCGTCATTGGTGATAGGAATAGTCCTGCTTTTCCAGAACCGATCGGCAAAATACAAATAGTCCGGTAATCCCGAGCGGTGAGTCAGAAGCAGACGAACCGTGATATTATCATAGGGAAATTCCGGAAAAAACCGGCGAATGTCATCATCAAGGCTCACAAGCCCCCGATCGCACAACATCAAGATGGCGCAGGCAGTAAGCGGTTTTGTTACCGATGCCAGCTGAAACAGGGAGTTAATATGCAGCGAATCCTTTGTCCTGAAATTGGAATATCCAAACGATTTCTGATAGAGAATTCTACCTTTTTCCGCCACCAGTACGGCACCGTTAAAGATCTTATATCTGGCGCGGGCCGTAAAAAAAGAATCGATTTTGGCTGCCTTCTTATGACCGATTATCTCATGGACGAAGTTTATCAATTCATGCTCAGGAGTCGGTATCTCCACCCTGGCAATTTTCTGATTAAACATCAGAACAAATATGACGATGGCAACCAGGTAATTTTTCATGGCAGTATTTATTTATCACACAAAAATATCATCGACAATGTATCTAAAAATAAAACAAAATTTAGAAATATCCACACCTAAGTTTAATTTTCATATGAAACTTCGATCATATATCCATATTTACCACAACTGGTTCTTCCTGCCTGCGTGATATTTATAGACGATCAAAAAAATTGAGCCGACTATGTGTTTGAGGGATGATTTGAATTCACCA
>JAFGSO010000416.1 GCA_016934605.1 Calditrichota bacterium
CCCGTCCCACTGCATTTCCCAGTCCATCACAGAAAGCTTCATCAAATCCATAAGATTCCATACGCTTCACAATGAATTCAACAATTTCCTGTTCTTCTCCGCTGTAACTGGGGATCTGAATCAGTTTCTGCAACAGTTCTACGGCTTCTTCTCGGAAACCATCAATACTATTGAATAATTGGTTAATTTGCTTATCGTTCAGCATTTTTCGACCACCCTCATTAAGGATATTCCGTCATGGATAACGCATTCCAGGGACAGACAGAGACACACAATCCGCAACTCACGCATTTATTTCTGTCAAGATCATAGATTTTATTCTCAAATTGTATCGCTCCATGAATACAGGCGTTAACGCACATATCACAAAAACGGCATTTTTCGTAGACGATCTCCGGATAGAGCTGGGTTCCATCACCATAATAATAAAGAGGCTTTTTTTCCCGCTTCAGAAACGCAGCTCGCAGGTCAGATACACCTGTATACCCGTTTTTATCCATCCAGCGGGATAGCTGCTCTGCCAGTTGCCCATAAACCTGTTGTCCTTTCAGAACCGCCAGCGAACAGACCTGCACCGCTGATGCTCCCGCCATGATATACTTAATCACATCCTCCACCGTCCTGATTCCACCCACACCAATAACCGGTTTATCCGTTTCCATTGCAATGGTTGCCACGAAGTGTAGTCCAATTGGTAGAATGGCTCTACCGGAAAGCCAGCCCCGACCGTCCCCACTTCCCATCAGCGGCCGCCGGGTGTAGATATCAAAATCGAGGGCCGGACCGACACTATTGATGGCTACAAATCCATCCACCAGGGGATCGAGCGCTTTTACCGCCGACCGGATCTCTGAGATCGATGGACTGAATTTGGCCAGCACAGGGCCATCAAATACTGTTCGGAGAGCTTCGGCTGTTTTTATAAGATTTGAAATATCCTTTCCTACATAATGAATGGAAAATTCCACGGCATCTACCAGATCTTTTTCATTCAGCTGCTTTCCCAGAACCGACAGATCTTCAGGCGAGTAACCGACCGAAGCAATTATAGGTATTCCGGCAACACGTGCCCGCGGAAATTCTTCTTCCAGAAATCGGTGATAATCCACTTCAGACCACAGCTCCGCATTTATCAGGCTTCCCGGGAAAGGCAAGGAAATATTCGGAATGGGAACTCGTGCCGGCTTCTGACTAATAGTTTTGGACACCAGTGCACCGGCTCCTCCCCTGGCAGCTTCCAGAAGTTTATCTGCACTGGCTCCTCCGGGACCGGCGGCAGTCCAGATTGGATTGGGAAATTGAATTCCAAGAATGTTAACTTTCAAATCCGCCATACCATTTATTCCGAACTATTTTTTTTCCTGCCATATGCGGTTTCATAAATTGCCTCAATAATTTGTTTATAACCGGTACAGCGGCAGAGATTACCGGCAATATCATCCTGTATCTCTTCTCTGGTGGGAGAAGGTTTGTGCATCAGAAGGGCCGTGGCAGACATCAGCATCCCCGGGGTACAGAATCCGCACTGCACCGCCCCTTTTTCCAGGAACCGCTGCTGCAGTTTATTCAACTGACCGTCCTTCGCCAGATGCTCCACAGTCATAATCTCAGCGCCTTCAATCTGTCCCGCCAGTACCAGGCAGGCATTGACCGCCTTCCCGTTCAACAGCACCGTACAGGCACCGCACTCACCAATACCACAACCCTCCTTGGTACCGGTAAGTCCAAAATCCTCCCGAATCACATCCAGCAGGCGGCGATGCAATAATGTTTTAACACTCACATCTTTACCGTTTAGAATAAATTTAATACTCTTACTTCCCATATTCTTTCAGTTTCGATATTTTTTTTTACCCACCACTGTTTGCCAGACTGGACAGTATTTGATAAAATATTTGTTGCGTTACCGGCAATTTATACGCAGTGCTCCAGCGGAGTCCGGTTTCCTGAAGAATCCGCTTTCCCAGCTCCCGGGACATCTGTTTTAATTCCCGGGGAATAATATCCCTTCCGCGAAAATCATTTTCCAGATCAGTAAAACGGATACCAACAGGTGTGACGGCACCGGCAGCGAGACGGATATCACCCACTTTCCCGCTGTTATTTCTGAGCAAAACAGCCAGCGTAATCCGGCTGATGGCCACACCGCGGCGCCTCCCCAGTTTGTAAAATTCGCCATTGAATCCCTCCGAAACCGGCGGAAGCAAAGTATGCAAAACGAGTTCATCGGGTTCCAGGCGTGTCTGGTAAGGACTCGACAGAAAATCTGAAAGCGGAACAGTTTTTTCTCCTCTCTTCGACTGAATAATAACGGATGCCTCATAGACCAGTAAAGGTGGCACACTATCTGCGCAGGGCGCATTGTTAATAAAATTTCCACCGATGGTTGCCCGGTTCCGGATCTGCACCGAACCCAGGTTTACCGCCGCTTTCACCAGCAGGGGATAATATTCGGATAACAAATCATTCCCAAGAATTTCACTGAAAGTAACCGCTGTTCCGATACTCATTCCATTATCCGAGTACCGAATCTGTCTCAATTCTTCTATCGCCGAAATATCCACCAGCATTTTCACACCACTGAATCTGGCTGCTTTTTGCCGAAGACCGGGGATCAGGTCCGTTCCACCCGCCAGAATGGCCGCTTCCTGGCCATGCCGGTCAAGCACATCCAGTACTTCAGTAGTACTGGTAGGTCGGATAAAATCCAGCGTTGGCATCATTGACCACTCCCCCGACCAGATTTCTCAGGATACAGTTTCTGCTGCAGCAGAATTTCTTCCAGATTTAACGGTAGATTGAAAAAACGTTTTCCGGTGGCATTGCAGATGGCGTTTGCTACCGCTGCTGCCGTCAGTTCCAGCGTTGGTTCTCCCAGAGATTTTGCCCCCCAGGGACCGTAAGAATCGTTGCCGTTCAGAAATACCGGGACAATTTCCCCGATATCTTTACTGGTCGGAATCAGATATTGATCATAATTCAGTTCACAGATAAATCCGTTCATGGAACTGATCTCTTCCCACAGAGCGTAACCGGCACCCTGAGTCACCCCGCCATACACCTGTCCCTCCGCTCCCAGTAGATTGATCACCGTCCCAGGATCATGAATTGCTGTCACCCTTTCCAGATAAACTTCGCCGGTGGCCAGATTCACCCGTACTTCCGCCACCTGGCAACCATAAACATAGGTAAAATAAGCCGGTCCCTGCCCGGTTGATTCGTCCCAGTGCACCTTCGGACCGGGATACCAGCCGATAGCCGCCAGGTTTA
>JAFGSO010000417.1 GCA_016934605.1 Calditrichota bacterium
GACTGGGGTCCTTCCTTTCCTACGATGGGAATCTGGAAACCGGTTTATCTCTGGCAACCGGATGAGGCCTGGATTGAAAATGTTCGATTTCATACACTACGATTGAGTAAAAATCAAGCCCGTCTTCTTATTCAGGCGGATCTGGGTGGAGTTAAAGAGAAACTCCAGCTTTCAGTTTCGCTTCTGGACAATACTGGAATCGTTGCAGAGACTCAATGGTCCAGCAGAGAATCCACAGCAGAGATATCGATGGCAGTTTCTCACCCCAGGCTCTGGTGGCCCAACGGTGAGGGAGAACAGCATCTTTATCGCCTCAATATTAAATTAATGAAGGAAAACAATCTTCTTGACACCTGGTCAAAATTTGTGGGAATAAGAACCATTCGTCTGCTCACCGAATATCAGAGAAAGCCTACATTCAGATTCCTTGTCAATGGAAAACTGATTTTTTGTAAAGGAGCGAATTGGATTCCGGGAGATTCTTTTCTGCACCGGGTAAAAGAAGCGAAATACCGTGTATTATTAGAGCAGGCCAGGGATGTCAATATGAATATGATCCGGGTATGGGGTGGGGGAATTTACGAGCCGGACATATTCTATGAAATATGTGATGAATTGGGCCTGCTCGTATGGCAGGATTTCATGTTTGCCTGCGGAGCCTACCCTGATTTTCCGGAATTCATGAAAAATATTAGCGAAGAATTTCAGCAGAATATTAACCGCTTACAATACCACCCTTCACTGGCACTATGGTGTGGGAATAACGAAAATGAATGGGGCTGGTTTCATACCGGAAAGAAAATGAGTTCCATGCCCGGTTACCGGATTTATCATAAGCTTCTGCCGGCTATCTTGAAAAATCTTGATAAGAACCGGCCATACTGGCCGTCAAGCCCCTGGGGTTTCGACGAAGATCCGAATGCCCCGGACAGCGGTAACCGGCATGAATGGAATATCTGGAGTGGCTGGAAGGATTATTTGGAAGTTCGTTCAGATTCCAGTCTTTTTGTAACCGAATTTGGCTTTCAGGGTCCGGCTAATCGAAGTACACTGGAGGAAGTTATTCCTGAGACAGAACGGAATTGTCAGAATGCCATATTTGAATTTCATAATAAACAGGTGGAGGGGAATGAACGTCTGTTCCGGTATCTGTCCGGTCATCTTCCGGTTTATACCGGTTGGCCGGATTTTCTGTATCTCACTCAATTGAACCAGGGATTGGCCCTGAAAACCTGTCTGGAACACTGGCGTTTAAGGTTTCCGACCACCTCAGGAAGCATCATCTGGCAATTGAATGATTGCTGGCCGGTAACCAGCTGGTCGTTAATAGACTATAGGAATAAACCAAAGCTTGCCTGGCATTTAGTGAAAGCCGCTTTCGGCGAGTTAATGTGCTTCTTTGAAGAAAAAAAAGGCTATCTTTTTCTGAGGATCTCTTCACAAAAAGGCTATGATAAAATTAGGTATATCAGCTTTGCCACCGTATCTGCGGATGGTTCGGTGAGTGTAACCAACTTTGAATTTTCCGAATTGGTTCCTGAAAAACGAAAATCAGGTCAATATGAAATAAAGCTTAACAGGAGAGATTCATATAACGGTAAAATTCTTGTCGCGACACTTCTATCAGATGAAAGCCAGATTCTGTCCAGAAATTTTTATCTTAGAAATCGCTGGAAAAATGTACGTCTGCCTCTTCCTGAAATTTCTCTTAAAATGATTGAAAAAGATACTTTTTTGTTAACTTCAGACCAACCGGTTTTTTTTCTGGATCTATATCACCCTGGCCTGACTTTTCATGACAGGGGACATATTTTACTGCCACAGGAAGAAGTGAGAATCCGTTTTTCTAATAACAGCGAAATAGTACCTGATGCCAGAGATATTGACATAAAGCATTTGAACTACTATCTGACAATCTGAGGAAATGAATTATATTTGACTGAGAGGGATAAATATGAAGCATAAATTTATAAAACATGTAATATCATTGTTTATCGTATTTATTGTAACTCTGGATAGCAACGCGCAGCAGATAACCATTCCCCGTGTTGAACTAATGCCGAATCTGCCGTCACCCTATGAAATGCGTGATTGGCAAAAAGTAACCGTGGAATATGATCAGTTTGTTTTTGATTTCACCAAAACTGGCCAGTACCTACCTCTCATCTGTTGGCGAACCAACACCATTAATTATCCGCAGCATATCAGTTTTGGACTGAATACCGTGGTTGGTACCCGTTCTCCGGGATCTGCTGAAGCCATCAATGTGATTCCGGCAGTGGTGGGAGCAAGCCTGGTGGGCATTGATAAAAGTAATCAGAACGGATCCAACTGGGTTCTTATGTGTGAAGAATATTTCAATAAAGCCAATGGTACGAATGTTTATCTAAACCATCCGGATGCCGGCAGCTGGGATGATTGGTGGTACGACACCATGCCCAATGTCTTTTTTTACCAGCTCTATGATCTCTATCCTCACACCGGTGATTTCGACTTTCAGTTGACCAGTGTGGCAGATCGCTGGCTGGCGGCAGTGATGACCATGGGGGGAGGAACGGCTCCATGGCAGGTGCCATACATGAATTATCGTGCTTTCAATTTAATGACAATGACTCCCTATACAGGTAGTCCCACAGAACCGGAAGCCGCCGGTGCTATCGGGTGGTTGCTTTATAATGCATTCCTGGAAACAGGTGCCACTAAGTACCGTATCGGTGCAGAGCTGTGTCTGGAATTCCTGAGTAACTGGAACAACAATCCGTCTTATGAACTTCAACTGCCTTACGGAGCGCATATTGCCGCCAGAATGAATGCTGAACTGGGAACTGAATATGATCTGGAAAAAATTGTAAACTGGTGTTTTACCACCACGGGAAATGTACGAAACTGGGGTGCCATTGTTGGAAACTGGGGTGGATACGATTGTTCTGGTTTAATCGGAGAAGTGAGCAGTAACGATTATGCCTTTACCATGAATACCTATGAACAGATTGGTGCACTGGTTCCCATGGTTCGTTATGATGACAGATTCGCCCGAGCAATTGGAAAATGGGTTCTTAATGCAGCCAATGCATCCCGGCTGTATTACCCAAATTACCTTCCCGATGATAATCAGGATAGTGAAGCCTGGGCACATCAGTACGATTCGAGTTCGGTTATTGCCCATGAAGCAATGCATGAATATAGTCCGTATAATCCGGGCATCTCTCCCTATGCCACCGGAGACGCTGTTACCGGTGGATGGGGATATACTAACCTCACGCTGTATGGTTCATCTCATGTGGGAATTCTGGGCGGCATTATCGATACTACCGACGTGGAAGGA
>JAFGSO010000418.1 GCA_016934605.1 Calditrichota bacterium
CTTCGCGCTTCTGTTCAATTTCTGCCGAAACCTCCTCTGCGCGTACGGTAAGAAACCTGGTGTGATGATCGATGGCTTCTTCTCGTGCCTCGTGATCGTTTACAATCATAATAACAAATACGATGATAAAAAGAATGAAGACGGGAGTGCCAAGCTGAACACGGTCGTTTTTCAGTAACCGGTACAGAAGAAGTGCAATGCCAAGAATAATAAAAAGTGCGAAAACGGTGAGAGCAAATACTGATATGTTCAGTGATGGATCCGGTAATGTAATCAGATTCCATAAGATGAGTACAGGTTGAAGCAGGGTAAAACCCAACCCGATGCCGCCACAGGTTTTCTTCAGGAAATCAGCATATTCTTTTTCCGTTTTTTTTCGGGATTCTTTCCAGTTAAAAAAGAAAAAAATCATGGCAATGCCGGATACGGCAAATGCAGCCGTGAGAAAGTTCAGAAATCGGGCGATCACATTCCAGGAAAAGAGAAAATCCCGGGGATTATCGACTACTGCCCACCTACCCGGATCGAGAATCACCGCTGAATTTACACTGAAAATAAAATATCCCAGGATCAGGAACAGAAGTGCCGTGGCTCCACTGCCCAGTTGAGCGAACGGGTACATTTCCGCCATGCGATAGGTATACTGATAAAAATAGGTGAGAGAGATTCCGAGGGAAATCAGCACGGTGGCATAGGACAGAAATAGAACAACAGAGATGTTGGCATCATAAAACACCTGACCTTCAATAAAAATAAGTACCAGGAGTGGTAACACTCCCAGAAAAATACCGGCAGTTTTTCTGAAAACCAGCGTTTCAATGAAATCCCGAGAAATCTGCCAGTATCGGTTGCCAGGACGGTTACCTGCCAGAATCCTGAAGAATACCGAGAAGAATAAACCACCGATCAGCAGGCTGATGAAGGGGATATGAATAAAATAGATGAGTAGTATCAAATAACGCACCAGGTGGAGATGATCAGCAGAGGGGGGCAAAAAGAAATTGTTCAGAAAATCCATACCAGTATCTCCCAAGAATAATGTAGATAAGTATGATACATGTCGTTTATGAAAAGGACGTGCCGGTATCGGCTGTTATCCGGGCAGAAAATTCATTCAACAGGCATCTGCGCGCCCTGGTGTGGTTGACTAAATATCCATAATTGCCCGGAATTTTACAATTATTTTTTTTATTTTTCTCCATACTTATGTTCTTTTCAGATGCTGACCCTGGCTCTACGGGCAGTGAGTTTTTCATATTGTTCTTCAGAATGATAAGAACTTCGGACCAGCGGCCCGGACTCAACGTGTTTAAGACCAACTTCAATTCCAGCTTTTTGCATCTTTTCAAATTCTTCCGGAGGGACATAGCGGGAAACCGGCAGATGCTCCATGGTAGGTTGCAGATATTGCCCGATGGTCAGAATGTCAACACCATTTTTTACTGTATCTTCCATCAGTGAGATAATTTCATCAAAGCGTTCACCTAATCCAACCATGATGCCGGTTTTGGTAATCAGTCCGGTCTGGCTTGACTCTTTTAAAACCTCAAGTGACCTTTCATATCTGGCCTGGGGTCGCACTTTCCGGTAAAGCCGGGGAACCGTTTCCAGATTATGAGAAAATATATCGGGCCGGGCATCGAATACACGGTACAGCTGTGCTTTTATACCCTTAAAATCCGGTGTTAAAACCTCAATGGTGGTTTCCGGATTCAACTCTCTGACCTTCCTGATAGTCGCCGCCCATATATCCGATCCCCCATCATCCAGTTCATCCCGATTAACAGAAGTGATTACCACATGTTTTATTTTCATCTCCTGCACACTCCGGGCAACCCGCAAAGGTTCCTTCAGATCCGGGATTCCGGGACGTCCTGTTTTCACCGCGCAGAAGCGGCAGGATCGTGTACAGGTATCTCCCAGAATCATGAAAGTAGCGGTTCCACGTCCCCAGCATTCATGAATATTGGGACATTTGGCTTCTTCACAAACGGTATGCAGGTGGCTCGCCTGGATGATATCCCGAACCCCCTGGAAATTCTTGTTCACCTCCATGCGGACTTTCAACCATTCCGGCTTTCTGTTGAATTTATTCATGAAATATGATCCTCTCTTTTGATTTTCAATAAAGGATCCAGGAATCAGGATTCAGGACAATACAGACAAGCCTCAGGGTTTTCCCCTTTACCCATTCCCCTAAATTTTTCATCCTTCATCCTAAATCACTTCCCCCATTCTTTCCAGATACTCCACCAGGCGCTGCATAAAACGGCCACCCAGTTCACCATCGATCAGACGGTGATCATAAGACATGGAGATATAGACCATCGACCTAATGGCAATAAAATCGCCTTCATCCTTCTCAATCACCACAGGACGTTTTCTGATTGCACCGATGCCAAGAATGGCCACGTTCGGTTGATTAATAATAGGTAAACCAATTATATTTCCGAAAATGCCATAATTCGTCACCGAAAAAGTTGAACCTTCGATATCCTGATATTCCAGCCTGTTCTCCCTGGTTTTGTTCACCAGCTCATTTACTTCCCGGGCGAGACCCCGGAAACTCTTTTCTTCCGCTTTTTTGACCACCGGAACGATGAGACCTTTTTCTACAGCTACTGCAATACCAAGATTTATATGTTTCTTCTCAATTATCTTGTCTCCTTCGAGAGAAGAATTTACTCGCGGAAAATCCTGCAATGCCTTGACGACCGCATGGAGAATAAATGGCGTTATTGTGAGTTTAAACCCCTCATCTCTTTTGAATTGCTCTCGCTCATCATACATCAATTTCATGACGCTGGTCATATCACATTCAGAAACCGAATAGACATGTGCAGAAGTATCCAGGCTCTTCCGCATGTGTTCGGCAATTTTCCGGCGCACATTATCCATGGGGAATATTCGAAAATCCTCCCGTTCCTCTGCCGGAATCTCCGGAAAAGTCTGCTTTTCAGGGGAAGGAGCAGTCTCCCGTTTTTGAAGATAAGACATGATGTCGTTTTTTGTAACCCGGTTTTGGTGACCACTCCCCGGTATCTTTTCCAGTTCATTGAGGGGGATACCTTCACGGCGGGCAATTGTACGAACCAGCGGGGAATAGAAACGTCCGCTTTCCGTCCCGATTCGTTCCGATTCAGTCTGCTCCTTTTCCTTTGTTTTTTCTGCAGATTCAGTTTTCTTCTTTTTTGGAGGTGTCGAAGGGGCGATTTCTGGTTTTTCAGGTTCTGGTTGCTGTTTCTGCTCTTCCCTCTCTTCTTTTTGTACTGTCTTTTTAGCGGTTTCTGTCACTTCTTTCTTTGTTTCCAGCCGGGCCAGTACATTACCGACTTCTACAGTTTCCTGCTCCTGAGCGACGATTTCAACCAACACACCATCTTGCGGACTGGGGATTTCAGAATCCACTTTGTCCGTGGAAACTTCTAAAAGCATCTCATCTTTTTTAACCTCTTCGCCCTCTTTTTTCCACCATTTAAGAATGGTACCTTCGGTTAAACTCTCTCCCAGCTTCGGCATGATAATGTCAATCTTCATAAGGAGTCCCTCAAAAATATTTTCTCTGTATTTCTATAGAGAAATAATGTTCTATAGAATTGCTACGGGAAAATAAATCTAATATTTGACCAATTTTTCCAGAGTTTTCGCAATTCGCGTTGGTGTCGGTAAAATATAATTTTCCAGATCTGTTTGATAGGGAATGTGTGAATCCCTGGCAGCGACCCGTTCAATGGGACCATCCAGATATTCAAATGCTTGTGAAACAATGCGTGCTGCAATTTCTCCTCCGAAGCCACCGGTAAAATTATCTTCATGCACAATGAGTACTTTGCCGGTTTTCCGCACCGATTCCAGAATCGTTTCCATGTCCAGAGGAATCATGGTGCGGATATCGATTATTTCTACAGAAGGTTGGAGTTCACCAAGCAGCCGAACTGCCTCGATGGAACGCTGTACTTGCAAACCCCAGGTAATAAGGGTAACATCCTCACCTTTCTGAATAATAGCGGCGTGACCGGGGGGGCATATATAATCTTTATCGGGTTCGGGACGGGCGGCAAATCCCTGCCGATACAAACCCTTATGCTCACAAAAAATGACCGGATCTTCACCTCTTATGGCGGCTTTCAGCAAGCCCTTGGCATCTGCAGCATTACTGGGATAAAACACCTTTAAACCCGGGGTGTGGGCAAAAATGGCCTCTGCTGTCTGGCTGTGATATAATCCGCCGTGTATGTAGCCGCCTACCGGTGTACGGATAACGACAGGAGCTTTCCAGGTTCCATTGGATCGGTAATACATTGCCGCCAGTTCATTCCGAATCTGCATGAAGGCAGGCCAGATATAATCCATGAACTGAATTTCAACTACCGGTTTGTATCCGTATACTGCTAAACCGATAGCGGTACCCACAATACTCGCTTCCGCCAATGGAGAGTTAAAAGCCCGATCTTTTCCAAACTTTTGGGTTAAACCTTTTGTGGCGGTGAATACCCCTCCCTTGGGATCGGCAACATCTTCTCCATAAACCACTATTTTTTCATCCCGATCCATTTCTTCATGAAGTGCGTGATTTATCGCGTCAACCATCACGGCACGTTCTCCTTCTTTGGCAGGTGCAGCAGGCTTTTGAGGCGATCTGTTTTCTACAAAAACATAATCTGCAGCAGTATCTGCCTCTGGATCAGGCTGCTCCATGGCCCATTCGGCGGCTTTATCGACCCTATTTTTGACTTCCTGCTGAATTTTATCGAATTCTTCCGATTCTATGATTCCATTTTCCGTACAGGCGAGTGCAAACTGCAGAATTGGATCCTTCTGACGGTCTTCTTCAAGTTCTTCCGGAGTCCGGTATTTACGGTGATCATCGCTGGATGAATGGGGCAGTAACCGCACGACTTCGCTCACAATAATCGTGGGTCCTTCACCGGCCCTGGCCCTTTTGACAGCTTTCTGAAAAGTTTTATATGATTCGAAAAAATCGGTACCATTTATAATTTCTCGCTCAAGATTTTCGAATCCAGCTACTACTTTATAAACCGATCCTCCCGCCGTCTGCTCAGAAACATGAACACTGATGGCATATTTATTATCTTCAATATGAAAAATAACCGGGAGTTTATCCCGTCCTGCCCAGTTCAATGCTTCAAAAAATTCTCCTTCACTGGTCGTGCCTTCTCCTGCACTCACATACACCACTTCGTCCGTACCGGCTTTTACCACACCCAGGGCAGTCCCGGTTGCCTGCAGGAACTGAACTCCGGTACAGGACGATTTCGAAACGATGCGGAGCCCGCTGTGTCCCCAGTGATGCGGAATCTGCCTTCCCCCGGAATTCGGATCATCTGCTTTAGCGAGAGAATGAAGAAACACTTCCTCAACGGTCATCCCCCACCCCATCACAAACGCCTGATCCCGGTAATAACAGTAGGCCCAGTCCGAATTCGGTTTAAAATTTCGGACTGCTGCAACCTGTGCTGCTTCATGGCCGGATCCACCAATGTGAAAGTGAACCTTCCCCTGCCGAAGTAATGTCAGCTGTTTATCATCGCTTTTTCGGCTGAGCAGCATATTTCGATAGAATTCAAGCAGTTCTTTTTTGGTAAATCCCTTGAATTTTGTCATTCGCTCTTCCCTCCGGAAAAACTATATTCAGTAAAAGCTGAATTCATCTTTAAAATTTTAAAGTTACTTCCAGATTTTAGGACAATAACAGCAGGTATTTATTCAGAAATCTGGCTATGTTGCAATCAATCGGTCCAGTGTCAGCAACAGCATCACAATCAGGATAAATATATTGATGCCGGCAAATGCCAATCTGTAGGATCTCTGATTCTGATCTCTTTTCAGGAGGGGAATTGATCTCCAGACCAGCAAACCGGAGGCGATAAAGAGAAAAAGATAGATCAGTTGAGATTCCCCCAGTCCGAAAAGCGGCATCAGAATAATAGAAACTGCCGTAGCAACAATCCACACAAATGTGAGCCTGCCGAGCTGACTCTTATCCAGAAGCGATGTCAAAGACGGGTATCCTGCTTTTTCATAGTCCTGACCAAAATTCAAGAGAAGCAACCAGAAATGAGGAATCTGCCAGATGAAAAAAAAGAGCGCCAGCATTATTGGCTTCACCGCCCAGATGGTGCCGATTGCAGCTGCCCAACCAATCAGTGGTGGCAATGAACCGATCACCGCACCGGGGATAACTGCCAGCGGAGTTACTTTCTTGAGATTGGTATAGATCCCGTTGTACCAGATAGCCGTGAGAATTCCCAAAAAAGCAGCCAATGCATTGGTACCTTCCCATAAAACGACTGTCCCGGCAACTATCATAAGGAGCGCCAGAATCAATGCACCGAATGCTGAAATTCTACCATCCGGTATTGGCCGTGTGGCTGTCCTTGGCATCAGAGCATCCCGGAATCTTTCCTGATACTGGTTAAGAGCTCCAGATCCAAGGGCCAGCAGGAGTACACCAAGGGTAGGGATCAGCATGGCGAAAGTTAATTCGCCCTTGGCCAGAATATAGCCGGTTGCGGTGGAAAGGGCCACAAGGACAGCAATTCTTATCTTACCCAGTTCTAATATCAATTTTATCCAATACATTCATTCCCCATTATACGCCGTCACAACTTTTTCAAATATTCAACGATGGCATTCAGCTCTTCATCAGAAAGCTGCCCTTCCTGTGATGGCATCAGAGGATTATATCCTTTCACTAATTTCTTATTAGGTTGCATAATCGATTCACGGATGTAACTTTCGTCCGCAGTAATTGTAATTTCCTTCTCATCTTCAATTAAAACAACTTCTCTTCCAAACAATCCCTGAAAAGTAGGACCAATCATTTTGCTTCCATCCGTACTATGGCAGGCCATACATCCCCTGGTCTGCACTAATCTGCTCCCTGCCATGGACGTTTTCGGTGAAGCTTCGATACTCATTTGAGTTGAATCGGAAGATGCATAAGTGCTCTGTGTTTCCTGCCTCATCTGTTCATACCATTCCTCAAATTTTTCCTGCGGCATGGCTTTTACCTTCGTCAGCATATAAGCGTGCTGCAAACCACAATATTCGGCGCAAAGAACATCATATTCACCGATTTTACTTACCTCGAACCATAAATAATTCTGTAGGCCAGGAACTGCATCTTCCTTTATACGGAAAGCAGGTACATAAAAACTGTGAATCACATCCTGTGAATTCAGCAGCAGCTTAATTGGCGTATTTACCGGAACATAAAGCGTATCCGTCTCCACTCCATTCGGATATTCAAAAAGCCATGACCACATCCTGGCGGTCACGGAGACCTCCATAGAATCTTCCGGAGCATTGCGAATAAATTCGAAGCCTTTCCAACCGAAATAAAACATGAACAGCACAATTATGGTGGGAATAACAGTCCAGATTATTTCCAGAGTTGTATTGCCATGAATGTCTTCTGCCTTGGCATGACGTTTTTTGTTGTACTTGATGATAAAATATATCATCAGAAAGGTAATTAATACTAGAAAAAACAGAGATATGGCAACGATAAAGATAAAAACCGAATCAACTGCGCCAGTCGTCGGAGAAGCACCTGACATTACTCACCTCATCGAAAAGATATATCTGTGAATGTTAAACCAATTATTATTGCCAGTGTAAATACCGTTATATACACCATGGTTCTAAAAATGGGTGGTTCAAATTTAAGATGCATAAAATAATTCATCACCAGAATGCTTTTTAATCCTGCAATTAAAATGGCTATCACGATAGCAAAATTTTTAAAATTCATACCGGCAACCGTCACTGTTAGTGCCGTAAGCATCAGAAGCGCCAGCCAGACCATGATATAAGTACCGTAACCAACAATGTGTTGTGTATGTTGGTGTTCATTTTGATGCACCATTATGTTCTCCTTACATTGAAACCAGATAGAATAAAGGAAAAAGAAAAATCCAGATAATGTCGACAAGATGCCAGTACAGCCCGGAATTTTCGAGTTTCACTTCGCTGGATTTCAGCTGTTCTTCTGTAAAAACTCCCTTTACAACCACATCCATGCCGGTCACCTCTGAAGTTATTTCCTGGCTTTTCCACAGTTTCTTGCCGGTTTCGTCCGACAGCAACAGCCGTTTTCCGTTCAGATTCTGAATCTGATTCGATTTGATGGACAGGGCTCGATGTGATTTTTTCAACAGAAAATACAATAGAAACAGCATGATAACCATACCGATAATCACGTGAAGACCATGCAGACCGGTCATAGCGTAATAAAGTCCATAGAACACAATTTCTCCCTGAGGATGCTGGGTCAGTTCCTGAGATCCCGGATATATCCCGAGCTCAATTTTATGGCCCCATTCAAAATATTTATTGATCAGAAATGCAGCTCCGAAGGTGAATGTAGTTACCAGAAAAAAAATTGACAATTTCCTTCTGTCGCGCTGCAGTGCCCCCACCGCCAAAACCATGGTAAGGCTGCTGGTAAGAAGAATAATGGTATTCATGGCCCCAACAAACTGATCCAGTTGACTGGAACCGTAATGAAACTCCTCCGGATACTTATTCAGGTAAATTGCATACAGAAGAAATAAACCACCGAATAAGAGAAATTCGGTGAAGAGAAATAACCACATTCCGATACGGGATCCGATTGGATCGTAATGTTTTTCCATGGTTAATTCAGCGGCCTGACTCATTGCCTCTCCTCCTGGTTTCGGGGATGGTAGTATGGCTCATGTTTCACCTCAGGGATCTTATCAAAATTTTCCAATGGAGGCGGCGTTGGTACCTTCCATTCCAGGGTTGTTCCACCCCATGGATTCATCGTGGCTCTGGGTCCATATCGGAAACCTCTATATAAATTGACAAACATGATAATGATACCAATAATGAGGATCCAGGAACCGACGGTGGCTACCACATGAAGCGAATGAAATTCCGGCAGAAAATCGTAATACCGTCGCGGCATTCCCATATAGCCCAGGACAAACATGGTAAAATACAGCATATTAAAACCTACAAAAAGGAAACCCCAGGCAATATATGAAACTTTTGAATTGAACATTCGTCCGAACATTTTAGGACCCCAATAATGAAGAGCAGCGAAAAACACAAAGCCGGTTCCGCCAAACATCACATAATGAAAATGTGCCACCACAAAATAAGTATCGTGTACATGAATATCGGTTGCCAGAGCACCAAGTATCAAGCCGGTTAATCCTCCTATGGAAAAGAGAATTATGAAAGAAATGCCATACAGAAAAGGCGGCGTAACATCAATAGAGCCTTTATACAATGTAGCCAGCCAGTTGAAAACTTTAATAGCACTGGGTATAGCAACAAGAAAGGTGAGGAATGAGAATGCCATCCGTGAGGTATCGCTGATTCCGCTGGTAAACATATGATGTCCCCATACCAGATATCCCACAAAGGCAATCGCCAGACTGGAGAAAGCGATGGCCTTATATCCAAATATCGTTCGTCTTGCGAATGTGGGAATGATATCGGAGAGTATTCCCATAGCTGGAAGAATCATAATATAAACTGCAGGATGGGAATAAATCCAGAAAAGATGCTGATAGAGAACCGGATCTCCTCCTTTAACCGGATCAAAAACTCCGATACCGAGCCATCTTTCCATCAGCACCAGTGCCAGGGTAATGCCAAGAATGGGTGTGGCCAGAATTTGAATCCAGCCGGTGGCATAGAGTGACCAGCAGAACAGCGGCATTTTGAAAAAGGACATACCCGGTGCTCGCAGGCGATGCATAGTAGTAATAAAATTCAGACCGGTCAGGATAGAAGAAAATCCGAGTATAAAAGCCGCCATTACAGCTAATGCAACATTGGTACCGGTACGAAGGCTGTATGGTGCATAAAAAGTCCATCCGGTGTCAGCCGGACCGGGTCCGGTAAAAAGTGAAAGAAGAGCCAGGATGGCTCCTGTCAAATAAAACCAGTAAGACAAAAGATTCAGTCTCGGGAAAGCCACATCTCGGGCACCAATCTGCAGCGGCAGCATAAAATTTCCGAAAGCCGCTGGTATTCCCGGAATGATAAATAAAAATATCATCAATACGCCATGGAGGGTGAAAATTGAGTTATACGTATGCGCACCCATCACCGTCTCGCCGGGTGTTAGCATTTCCAGGCGCATGAGGAAACCAAGGAAGACTGCAATCAGAAAAAAAGTGAGCATACTGAATAGATACATGATACCGATACGCTTATGATCGGTGGAGAGTAACCAGGCCAGTATACCTTTGTGGGTCTTTTCCTGATAAAAATTTTTTTCGGCGGCAAGACTACCCGCAACACTATCGGACATCATTAATTCCTCTCTTTCTTCCTTCGATATTTGGTCTGATATATCAGGAATATGGCAAATCCGGCTAAGAATACCAGAAAAACAGTACCAAATACTTTCATAAAATTAAAAACATAGCGTTTTCCTTCCGGATCATAACTGAAACAATATAACAATACTTTGCTAATAGTGGGACCCACACGACCCTCTGCAGCTTCAGTGATAGCCATTTTAAGGTCAAATGGCTGAAATTCGATGCCCCGGAGATAACGGCTGATTTTACCATCTGCAGACAGAACAATTAATGCTCCTGCATGGATAAAATCCTTTCCTTCTCTTTTGTATTTGAATCCAACCGCATCGGTAAATTTATGGATTGATACACTGTCCCCCGTCACCCATTTCCATTGTTCCTCCGGAAACGGTCCAAAACGAAAGGATTCGAAATAGTTTCTTTTCTTTTCCCGTGCCAATTCAGGCGTATCGCTGGGATCAAAACTGATGGTGAGTGCTTTATAATCCTCACCCGGTTTCAGATCCATCCGATCCAGAACATCGGCCATACCGCCCAGCAACGGGCTACAGATGCCGGGGCAGTTAAGATAAACCAGAGAAACAACTACCGGTTTATCAATATAATCTCTGAGAAAAACAGTATCACCCTTCGAATCTATAAAACTCAGGTCAAGAGGGACGAACTCTCCCAGATGTTCAATAATACCGATCTCCTGATCGGATGGGAGGCTTGTTTGCTGGAGTTCGGCAACAACTGCCGATGAACCTGACAAAAAGAAGAAAAAAACAATAATGAAAATGTTAAATCTCCTGGAATTTTGCATAATCAATACACTCTTTTTAATAGTGGTAAAACAAGATATAAAAATAATTATCAATGAAAAAATAAGAACATTTCCCTCTACACATCCGGGGAACTCACGTAGTTTGAACAATTTAACTGAATATCCGTATTTTTCAAAGACAGATTTCTTAAAATACAATAGCCGGAATCTGCGGTTTTATCCGGCCTGAAATAAGCACATGAAAAGCATATATGTAATTCTTTCAAAATATTCTTCTTTCTCAGGTTTTCCAGAAATTTTAAAAAGAAAATCAATACCATTTCCCGGTTTTCCCGGGAAAAATGTTGCAATTCCTCCAAAATTGGATTTGTCCATTGGCTCAAAATCCCGGTCAGATGATTACCCTCCGGCGTCAGAGACAGATGGACGATACGTTTGTCAGCTTTGTCGATAGATTTTTTCACTAATCCTTTTCTTGTAAGGACTCTTAATGCATCACTTGTAGTGGCAGGTGTGAGATTAAACTGACGTGCGATTTCCGATACAGTGGATGCCCGGGTGGTTCTGCCGGATAAATAAACCAGCATCTGAATTTGAATCGGGCTGAGTTGTTCTTTTTTGGCATGTTCCCATAAAAGTGACCGGATGGTATGATACAAATGTTCCATCGCCATTATGATAACCTGATCCATCGGAATAGATTTTTGCTGATTTCTCGTCATTTTCATTCATTTTCCCGTTATGAAATATTGCTAAAAAAATTTAGGAATCCTAATATAGAAAATCAACCATTTCTGTAAATTGATGTGTGCAGCAAAAAGTCTGCTCTTGATATAATGCTGATTTATAAAGAACTTACAAAAAAAAATCCGTGCACACTTCAGCATGCACGGATAACATATTTTTTATCGTCCGATATTGTTATGATTCACTTCCTGCTTCTTTCACCAGTTGCAGATCCAGTTTAATCTTAACATTGTCACTAACAACCAGGGAACCGGTATCCAGAGTATTATTCCATTTTACATTATAATCAAACCGGTTAATATCCATGGCTGCCTCAATTCCAATTTTTTTATTGCCCCAGGGATCGTTGATCGGACCCAGCATTTTAAAAGGCAGTTCCATTTCTTTGGTGATACCACGAATTGTTAACATTCCTGTAGCTATAAAACCATCTTCTGTTTTTCTGATATTATTACTTTCAAAAGTAATCTCCGGATAATTCTGCGCATCCAGAAAATCGCCGCTCACCAGATGTTCATCTCTCTTTTGATTGTCTGTATCAATGCTGGCAGACTTAATGGTTGCTTTAACC
>JAFGSO010000064.1 GCA_016934605.1 Calditrichota bacterium
AACCTGTCTGAAGCTGTAAAAGACAATGCCCGCCGCACATTCCTGTACAACAGCGCGAGGGTGGCTGTTATGAAAGGTGAACCGGAAAAAGCCGAAAAGATCACTATGAAATTTCTGAAGCAGGTCCAAGAAATCCGCAATACTTTTCAAACCTGGCTGGCACATGAACTGCTTGGAATGATTTATTTTTATAAGCAAGATTACCAAACGGCTCTTGAAGAATTCGAGTTGTCAAATCTGCAAAATCCTTATAATTTATACAGGCTCGCACTGGTGTGGCGGGCAATGGGAGATTCAGAAAAGGCCGGAAAATATGCTTTGCAGGCCTTAAATCACAATACCCTGAACAGCATTCAGTATGCATTCGTTCGTCATAAGGCCAGAAAATTGGCAGAGAGTCTTTAGCATGAGGCAAGAGAACCACTTTTATCGCTGAAGAAAGGGGCTGTATTAAAAGTCGAATTTTACGAAATAATAAAACATATTACGAATACTTGGAATTCGAAGAAACTCTCCCCCTTCGCCCCCTCTCTTGTTAAAAGAGGGAGTTGGTGGGTGAGTTAATAAGGGCATTCTGAAAAGCGATATTTATATTTATACACATATTTTGACTTTTGATACAGCCCCAAGCTGGAGTATTTTGGGGATATCGACGGGCAATACCTGACTTCACAAAGCACTGCACAGGTAATTGCGTGGATCAAGTTTATGTCGGAAACAGCTCATTTTGTTCATCATGTGATTGATCTTATGTCGGATGCAGAAGAAATCCGTGTGCGAAAAATGTTCGGCGGGTACGGAATTTTCATTCGGGAAGCAATGATTGGACTTGTTTCGGAAAATATCTTATACCTGAAGGCGGACAACCAGAGCAGCAAAAAATTTGAAGAAAGAGGACTCCGGCCTTTTACCTATTTCAGAAAAGGGAGGAAGGTTAAATTGTCTTACTACCAGGCCCCCGAAGAAACGCTTGAAGATAGAGAAGCCATGCAAAAATGGATGCATCTGGCCTATGAAGCGGCACTTCGGTCGGCCAGATAGAAATATTTAAATGTGTTGCCCATCTCAAAGCAGGCTGCTGTTTCTGGAAACCGGACCATGGGGCAGGAATATGTTCAATTTAATAAAGTGTGTTTTATATGAATACAAGTAACAGATATCTTTCGGAAATTTACATTTATCCTGTAAAATCTGCACGCGGCATTTCTCTTAAAAAATCGATTGTTGATTCCCGCGGGCTCCGCTTCGACAGGCGCTGGATGGTTATAGATGAGAACAATACTTTTATCAGCCAGCGGAAATTCCCGGTTATGGCAACCGTAGAAACCGGGATTGACGAAAAGAATCTGATTCTGAAATCGTCAGATATGCCAGAAATACGTATTCCTCTCGAATCAGCAGAAAAATCTGCGATTTCTGTCAAAATCTGGAAAGATACCTGTGCGGCATATTTCTGCGGCCGGGAGGCGGCAGACTGGTTTTCCCATAAGTTAGGAATTAACTGTCGGCTGGTTTACATGCCGGAAAATTCCAACCGTCCCGTGGACCGAAAATACAGCCACATCAACCGGCAGGTCAGTTTTGCCGATGGCTATCCATTTTTAATCCTCTCTGATGCCTCACTGGATGATTTGAACAACCGGCTTCACCAGCCGTTACCTGTAAACAGATTCCGTCCAAATCTGGTTTTAGCAGAGACGGCACCCTATGAAGAGGATAAATGGAGGGAGATTCTTATCGGAAATATCCGCTTACATGTGGTGAAACCGTGCTCCAGGTGCGTCATTACCACAACAGATCAGAAGACCGGAAAAACCGGCAAGGAACCTCTCAGGACTCTGGCAACCTACAGAAAGTTTGGAGATAAGGTTTTATTCGGACAGAATGCGGTCCATGAAAATGAGGGAGAATTGAAAACCGGGGATTTAATCGAAATTATCCGATGAATTAGCTACTCCAATTTATATTTTTATAAATCCGGAGAATGACTTACCATGCCTGCCGGAACTTTATTTATTCCCTAACATTGGAATAATACGGGTCATAAACAGCTTTATTTTTCATATCTCCGTTGCATTACCTCCATTTATTATTTAAAATATCAAACTTTTGCGGAGGAAAATATGACGGTAACAAAGAGCGATCTTGTTAACCGGATGGCAGAGGCAACCGGGTGGACAAAAGTGGACTGTGAGGTGATTCTGAATGGATTTCTGGCAAATATCATTGAATCTCTTCAGCAGGGAGATCGCGTTGAGATCCGTGGTTTTGGCAGTTTTTTTACCAAAGAGCGACAACCGCGTCTGGTAAAGAATCCCAAAACAAATAAAGTGATTTCAGTGGACCATCGTTTTGTACCGGTTTTCAAACCCGCGAAGCATTTTAAAAAGTCGGTAAATGAAAACTTGCTGATTAAAAGTGGAATAAAACCTAATGAATCATAAATGTCCCAAATGTGGTGCAGAATTAACTAAAAATGTCAAATTCTGTCCGGAATGCGGCACTGCTCAGAAATCCCGGACAAAATCCCGGGAAACACACAACCGTTCAAAAAGAGATAAAAAATCGTCCCGGTTTCTGAGCGGAATGAACGTAATTTATCTGGTTATACTATTATCGCTGATTGTAGTGGGGATTTACGGTTTCCGATTTGTGAAGCCTGTGAAAACGGAAAATCCCCATGCAGGCATGCCTGGTCCGCAGCAACAGGAGCCTGCAGCAATCTCCGACCCTCAACATCTCCAGCATCTTCGGGAAAATCTGGAAGCTAATCCGGACGGATTCAGAGAAAATGTAGAAATGGCCAACTTTCTCTATGATAATCAACGGTTTCATGAAGCTATACCATACTATATAAAGGCCCTTGAGATCAATCCCCGGGACCCCAATGTTATCGTGGATACGGGTGTTTCTTATTTCAATATTCAGGACTATGAAGAAGCTAAAAAGTATTTTGAAAGAGCACTGGCAATAGATGCAAATCATGTAAATGCGCTTTATAATTCAGGAATTGTCTCAGCGCAACTCGGACAGATGTCGGAGATGGTAAGATATTGGGAGCAGCTGATTACTGTTGCTCCAAATTCCAACCAGGCTCAGAATGCCAGGCAAATAATGGATCAGGTACGAGATAATCTTTAAAACCGCTCCAGGAGGTGATGAATATGCCATGTGGTCGAAAAAGAAAACGTCATAAAATGGCTACGCACAAACGGAAAAAACGTTTGCGCAAGAATCGGCACAAGAAAAAAGCACGTTAATTGAATAAAAATTTCCCTCCAAAACCTTATTTATGTTAAGTTTCTAAAGATTTAAAGGGAGAGTATTTCAGACAGATGAAACCGAATAATTTCCGGAAGAGGCGGAACTATTCGGTTTCAATCTTTTGAATAAGTGAGGTTTCATGGAACGGCATATCCACAGCGTATCATCTCTCACCCGCCAGATTAAAGAAGTTCTGGAGAAAAGCTTCCCCCGTCTGTGGGTTGAAGGGGAAATTTCCAATTTCAAAAAACATTCATCCGGACATCTTTATTTCACTTTGAAAGATGAAAATTCTCAGATCCGATGCGCTATGTGGAAATTCAAGGCGGGCGAACTCCTGTTCCGGGTTGAAGACGGTATGAAAGTTCTGGTGGAAGGTGATATTCAGGTTTATGAGAGAAGTGGTAATTATCAGTTAATCGTCCAGCAGCTTCAACCGGCAGGTATGGGAGAACTCCAGCTGGCTTTCGAGCAATTAAAGAAAAAATTGCACGGAGAAGGACTATTCGATCCGGGTCATAAAAAATCTTTGCCAATCTATCCGGAAAGAGTCGGAGTAGTAACATCACCCACCGGGGCTGCAATCAGAGATATCGTTTCTGTTGTTACCAGGAGGTTTCCGGCCTGCCAGATTATTCTATATCCGGTAAGGGTACAGGGAGCGGGGGCAGCCGAAGAAATCGCCAACGCCGTCTCGGCATTTAACAGTTACGGCAATGTGAATGTTTTGATTGTGGGCAGGGGAGGTGGTTCACTGGAAGACCTGTGGGCATTCAATGAAGAAGTAGTTGCCAGAGCTATTTATGCCTCAGAAATCCCGGTAATTTCTGCCGTGGGCCATGAAATCGACTATTCAATCTCCGATTTTGTTGCAGACCGCCGGGCTCCTACTCCATCAGCTGCCGCAGAAATGGTGGTTCCGGACCGAAAAGAATTGCAGGGTGTTCTGGATTATTATGATGAAAAACTATCCGAGATTCTGAAACAGAAAATCAAAAATGCCCGCGACCGTATAGAAGCATACCGAAAAAGTTATGGATTCAGAAAACCTGAAGATGTTGTCTTCCAGAAATATCAGCGTCTGGATGAGATCAGCCGGTTACTGGTGATTTCGCTTCACCATCAACTGCAGATGCATCGGCAGAGGGTCATGAATGTTTCACACCAACTACAGGCACTTAGCCCCCTGAATGTACTGAAAAGAGGCTACAGTATCTGTTATAAAGATGGTGAAATTATTAAAGATATTAAACAGGTGCATATGCTGGAAATGGTCCAGGTAAAACTGCATCGCGGACAATTTCTGTCACAAATTCAAATGTTGGGAGAAAGTGAATGAAAAAAACACAGAGTTTTGAACAGGCCATGAAACGACTGGAAGAGATCAGTCACAAATTGGAAAGTGGTGATATTGCCCTGGATGAGTCTATCAAACTCTATGAAGAAGGCATTAAGCTGATCGAATTCTGTCAGTCCAAATTAAATGAAGCCGAGAAAAAAATCCAGAAATTAAGTAAGGATTCTGCCGGGAATTTCGATACCGAACCCCTGGACAGCCAGGATATTTTGGACAATCAAAAAGAGGAATAATCATATACCATGATCACCATGAATGGAATATTCCCGCCCATAGTCACACCGTTTGAGAATCAGGAAATCTCCTTCAACCGTCTGGCCGAGAATATAAAAAAATGGAATAATTTCCCTTTGGCCGGCTACG
>JAFGSO010000419.1 GCA_016934605.1 Calditrichota bacterium
TCTTCTTCCGGGAAACTGTGCAACCGGCATTAGTTCAATTACATTCACACCCAGTTCTTTTAAATGCCCTAGCCGATCTATTGCAGCTTCAAAAGTACCGGAAGATGTAAATGTGCCTACATGTAGCTCATAAATAATATAATCTCGCAAAGGGATTCCTCTCCATCCACCATCTGTCCAGGGGAAAAGGCGATGATTGATAACCTGCGAGGGCTTATGAACTCCGTCCGGCTGAAAATGAGATGCCGGATCGGGACGCTCCACCTTTTGGTCAATCCGGAAGAGGTAACGCAGTTCTTCAGGAGGATTTGAAATTTCCAAACGCCAGTAGCCGAGCTCATCTTTTTCCATTGCAATTTTCCGGTTCCCATCTTTTGTAAGCAACAGTTCCACTTTTTCGGAAAATGGTGCCCAGACGGTAAAGATACATCTGTCGGGTTCGGTATAATATGGACCTATAATCATATTCTGCATCATCCTGTCTATATTCTCAGCTCTTAGCTGTATTGATTCGGTTAATGGCGGACTTTATTCCCTTGACAGGAATAACCACCCAGTCCGGTCGGTTATTCAGTTCGTAACCCAGTTCATAAACGGCTTTATTCAACAGGAAAGCATCCAGCAGTATGGCCAGGTCGCTTTTATCGTCCGGAATCAGTCCTGCTGTTTCAATGTTTTCAAGATAGCCATACAGGTACATTCCGCTGATAACTTTATGCCATCGTCCCAGTTGTTTTTCGATGAAAACGTGATCTTCCGGATGGGTTGTGACATGCTGAATGAATGCGGAGTATGCTGCATAATGAAAAGAACGGATCATTCCGGCCACATCGCGCAATGGTGAGTATTTAAGTCTCCGTTCACTGTGGGCCCTGGCGGGTTCTCCTTCAAAATCGAAGATAATATAATCTTTGCCTGTGAAAAGCACCTGTCCAAGATGGAAATCCCCATGGATCCTGATTTTTTTTGCGTTGAATTTTTTTCTGGTGATCGTAAGAAGTTGATCCAGAATTTCTTCCTGATTATTAAATATTTCCTCTGCCTCTTCACGTACTTCAGCCGGTAGACGCGATTTCATTTTATTCAGCAGACTTAATTGCTGTTTGACGCTGTTCCTTATATTTTGATAAACCGACCGTTGATAAAGCAGTGAAAAAGCTTCCGGTTCAAAAGCCGGATTTCCCCGGGAGGAGGCCAATGCGCGATGCATCTCAGCGGTTCTCTGTCCCAGAATAATTGCGTTATTCAGGTTGGTATGACCAGTTAAATTCTGAAACAGTTCGGGAATAGTATCATAGGTGAGATCCATAAAGGAGGTTGTTTCCCACTGGAGATCTTCTATTTCGCTCCGGTGAGAAAGGGCATTATTGGTAAAATAGTCCAGTGCATTAAGAGTATGCGTCCAGCCATCTCCTTCGTTCTGCACGAACCCCTGGAGCAGACCTAAAACAACCATTTCTTTTCCTTTTTCATGAAATTCCAGTGATCCGGCGAAGGGAGGAATATTCCTGAACCTTGTATATTCCGTCAGAAATCGGATAATTTCCATATCGGGATTCATGCCTTCTTCAATTCGCCGGTACAGTTTTAGAAAGAAACTGTTCCCATAAAGCACTGAGGAATTGCTCTGTTCTACCTTCAGTACCCGTGAGGTAATATCGTCCTGATCGGCCCTGATTTCACCGAAATTTTTGCCGCGGGTTGCCTTGAATTCTCCCCAGGAACCCTTTATTTTTTTTCGGCTTTCTACCATCTGCAGCAGTTGGTCCCGGAACTCTGACTGATAAAGACTATCAAAAATAATTCCCTCTCCATCACTGCAGTCAATCTTGGAGAGCACTGCCTGGGGTGAATCATGCATGATTTTTGCTGAATCTTCGAAGTGTGTAAAGGAAATCGGAATAAAATATATCTCCGGATTCCCGTGGGTATATTTGACTTCCGCGAAGAGCAGATGCCCCATTACATCGTCACGAGGATGAAAAATATCTTTTATTATTCTGACACTCCTGATAGTTCTGGCCTTTCCGCCGAACCAGCGACTCCCTCTCAGGTATGAAGGCAAAATTTCAGTTTCCAGAAAATTGCGATATTCATCTGTTAAAATTTTATCCCATGAACCCTCAATAACCACTTCAGGTATTTCCCGTTTTTCAAATCCGGGCTCTCGCTCTGCGTCAGATTGAAGCAGAAGCCAGAAGTGATCATATGGTCCCAGAGTTATGAGATAATCATTTTCTCCGATACGTGGGAATGAATTCTGGCTGAAGATTTCAGTAGGAATTAATCCGTCATATTCGCTTAAATTCAGTTCAGCCACCTGAGAAAAACGGGAGAGGTTGATAACAACCAGAATTACCTCATTTTCGTAACGCCGGATGAAAGCAAGAACTTTCGGATTATCCGGATGAAGAAATTCAAGAGTGCCACGACTGAAGGATTTATATTGTTTCCGGACACCGATTACACGTTTCATCCACCACAGCAGAGAGGAGAGGTTACGTTCCTGATTTTCAACATTTATTGTTTCAAAATGGTATTCCGGATCGATAATAACAGGCAGATAGAGCTGATGGGGATTGGCTGTGGAGAAACCGGCATTTCGATCGGAGCTCCACTGCATTGGTGTGCGAACCCCAGCCCGGTCGCCCAGATAATAGTTATCTCCCATGCCGATTTCATCCCCATAGTAAAGCACCGGTGTTCCTGGAAGTGAGAAAAGGATGATATTCATTAGTTCTATTTTACGTCTGTTATTATTGAGCAGAGGAGCCAGCCGGCGTCGGATGCCCAGATTTATCCGGGAACGGGGATCCCGGGCATAAACGCGATACATATAATCCCGTTCCTCGTCTGTAACCATTTCCAGTGTCAGTTCATCGTGATTCCGGAGAAACATAGCCCACTGTGAGATTTCAGGGATTTCAGGTGTCTGCTCCAGAATATCCACAATAGGAAAACGGTCTTCCATCTGGATAGACATGAACAGGCGGGGCATCACCGGAAAGTGGAAGGCCATATGGCATTCATCTCCTTTTCCCAGATACGCCACAGCATCTTCGGGCCATTGATTTGCTTCTGCCAGAAGCATACGGTTTTTAAACCTGGTGTCCACATGATCCCGCAGTTTTTTTAGAAACTGGTGTGTTTCTTTCAGATTCTCACAGTTGGTTCCTTCCCGTTCGTATAGATAGGGAATAGCGTCCAGCCTGAGGCCATCCACTCCCATCCCGAACCAGAAATCCAGCGCTCTGAACAATTCTTTATGAACCCTGAGATTGTCAAAATTGAGATCCGGTTGATGAGAATAAAACCGGTGCCAGTAATACGCCCTGGCTACAGAATCCCATGTCCAGTTGGATGTTTCAAAATCTTTGAAAATGATCCGTGCATCTGAATATCGTTCCGGAGAGTCACTCCACACATAAAAATCTCTCCATACAGAGCCGGGTTTTGCCTTCCTGGACTTTTGGAACCAGGGATGCTGATCGGAAGTGTGGTTTATTACCAGCTCAGTAATGATGCGAATGCCCCTGTTATGAGCTTCGCGCAGCAGCAGCTTAAAATCGCGCAGTGTGCCATAATCCGGATTGATACTGAAATAGTCGGAAATGTCGTAACCATCGTCCCGCAGCGGTGAGGGATAAAAAGGAAGAATCCAGATGGCTGTTACACCAAGCCCTTCCAGATAATCCAGTTTTTTCACCAGACCTCTCAGATCTCCCATACCGTCGCCCGACTCATCGAAAAAGGATTTAACATGGACTTCGTAGATCACTGCATCCTTGTACCAGAGGGGGTCATCAACCAGTTTCTTAATCTTTTTCGCCATGGAACAATCCTTTCAGTATCACATGAAATAGTCGAAATCTTTCTCCCGGCGGATCCGCCTGTATAACCGGAAAATTTTTGCCGGCATTTTATCCGGATCAATCATGATTGAGTGATTTTTTCCCTGCCAGAAAAGCCTGGTATCCGAAATCAGCTCATGAGCCAGAAAAGACTCCCGTTGTGGAATTTCCAGTTTATCAAGCGGAAGGGCGAATCTTCCGGCCTGATGAGAATAGGAATCCATGTTAATCACTACCAGAATAATATTGGACAGCTCTTCATCCGTTTTAATGAATCCCAGCAGATGTTCATTATCAATGTTAAGAAAATCTATATTGTTTGTATCCTGAAGTGCCGTGTTTTCATGTCGGATTCGATTGATAGTGGTGATGATTTTCTGCAGACTATCCGGACTGTTTAAATTCCAATTTTTTATTTCATATTTTTCTGAATTCAGGTATTCTTCCTTGCCGTCTACTGCCCGGTTTTCCATCAATTCAAAGGCCGGAGCATACATGCCATAGTTTGATGATAAAGTAGCTGCCAGCATCAACCTGATAATAAAGGTATTCCGGTTTCCAAACTGCAGATGTTCCGGTAAAATGTCAGGCGTATTTGGCCAGAAATTGGGCCGGAATACTTCTTTTACTTCGGTGCGGGTCAGTTCATTCATATAATCCATGAATTCCCATTTGGTATTCCGCCAGGTAAAATAAGTGTAAGACTGACTGAATCCCACTTTCGCCAGGCGATACATAACTTTAGGCCTGGTAAATGCTTCTGACAGGAAGATGATATCAGGATATTCCTTTCTCACTTCTATAATCAGCCACTCCCAGAATGCAAATGGTTTTGTATGCGGATTATCGATCCGAAATATTCGGACGCCCTGCTCGATCCAGAAAAACACAACACTTTTCAATTCTTCCCACAGTTCTTGCCAGTTTTCTGTTTCAAAATTAACGGGAAGTACATCCTGATATTTTTTTGGGGGATTTTCTGCGTACTGAACGGTTCCGTCCGGTCTCCATTTAAACCACTCGGGATGTTCTTTTACATAAGGATGGTCCGGAGAGCATTGAAATGCGAGATCCAGAGCAATTTCGATCTGGTTTTCAATGGCTTTTTTTGTGAAACGTTTAAAATCGGTAATTGGTCCAAGTTCAGGATGTACAGATTTATGCCCACCTTCCGCCGAACCTATTGCCCAGGGGCTTCCGGGATCTCCCGGTTTTGAAATAGTTGAATTATTTTTCCCCTTTCTGTTTTTCTGTCCGATGGGATGAATCGGCGGAAAATAAAGCACATCGAAGCCCATTTCAGCAATCCGGGGAAGCAACTTTTCACAGTCCTTAAAAGTAGCGTATTTGCCTGAAGTTTTGCCAAATGAGCGGGGAAAAATTTCGTACCATGTACTGAATTTTGCTTTCTTGCGGTCTACATGAACCATAAGCTCTTTATGATAAAATGTCGACAGATTTTTATCGGGATAACGTGATGCTGTTTCTCCAACTTCCGGGTTTAGTGCCACAATCCTGGAACCGGCCTGGTCATCATCTGTATTCAGTATTTCAGCCCACTTTTTTAATTGAGCAGATTCCTTCGAGGGAGCCCGTTCGGCAGCCCGTTTCAGAAAATCCGCACCGATCCTCAGATCTACGCTGACATCCTGTCCGGCGTCTATTTTTTTTCTGATATCTTTCTGCCAGGTTTTAAAATGATCGACCCAGGCTTGCAAAGTATATAAATACTCACCAACTTCCAGGGGAATGAATGTGGCCGTCCAGCGATCATTTAAAAGAAAGCTCATTGGAACTTCCCGCCATTCCTGGTCTTTACTATTGCGATACATTAAAATCGCTGCAATTTCCTCATGACCGTCTGAAAAGATATCTGCTTCTACTTTAACCGGTTCATTGACAATGCGTTTTATCGCAAAAAGTCCACCATTGATTTCCGGTTTTACGCCTTCAATCACAACCCTCTTGCGCCCTTCAATTTGCATGATATTTCCCTGATTTTAAAAATGAATATAAATTATAATATAAATATAAAATGTTCCTGTTCCAAACCGCATCAAAGCTGTCTTAAAGGATTATGGTTCTTGTTTGTCAGTAATTATTAGATTTACAGATACGAACACTGATGGGGAAGTTGTTTGGTCAAGTAAGCTGGAACAGGGCAGAATGGATTATTCCGGGTTTAATTTTTTCTTAAATCTTCATAAAATTCTCTGGTACGGCGGGCAACGCTTTGCCAGCTGAAATATTTTTCAACCCGCTCACGGGATTTACGTCCCATGAAGTGAAGCTTTTCTTCATTACTGAGTACTCTGTTAACTGCTTCTGCCAGATCTCTCGAAAATTTTTCCGGATTTTTCGGCTCGAAATTGTTCTGGTTTACAGCTTCGAACGGTACCAGCAATCCCGTTTCTTCAGGCACCACGATTTCCGGAATTCCACCAACGGCAGAGGCAACCACCGGGGTTTCACAGGCCATCGCTTCAAGATTGATAATGCCAAACGGTTCGTAAACGGAGGGACAAACAAAAAGGGCTGCATGGCTGTATAAAGTAATCACTTCATTTTTGGGAAGCACCCGGGGAATCCATACTATCGGTATATCACTTTCTTTTTTTGCCTTCTCGACAGCCTGTTCCATTTCGTATGAAATTTCCTCGGTATCCGGTGCACCGGCACAAAGAACTACCTGAATACCCGAATTCAAATAGCGGATAGCATTTACCAGGTGGATGATTCCTTTTTGACGGGTTATCCGTCCGACAAATAGAACAAAGGGTTTCTCAGGATCGATATCAAAAGAGCGGATAAGGGTATCATCATGAGTAAACTGGTATTCTCTCAAATCGATTCCATTGTGTATCACCCGGATTTTATCAGAAGCAACGTGGTACAGATCCTGAACATCTTTTTTCATGGCTTGAGAGACAGCAATCACACCATCCGAATTTTCATAGGCAGTTTTTTCAATCCAGGAGCTTCCACGGTAAGCAGTGCCCAGCTGCTCTTCTTTCCACGGACGATGCGGTTCGAGAGAGTGGGTGGACAACACCAGAGGTGCCTCGGATATTTGTTTTGCTAAAACCCCGGCAAGATGAGAGTACCAGGTATGGCAATGAATAATATCGGCTCTTTGAATGGTACCAACCATCACTACATTATTTAATAAAGTGTTCATAAAGCCGCGATGCCTCGGCTCCTGGAATGGAGGCTGAAATTCAGACGATATCCCGGTCACTGTAAGATTCCCTTCATTGATGTGCTGGTCTCCAAAACAGAGGACTTTTATCTGGTCTTCATTTCTGCCAAGAGCTGCAAGTTCCCGCGTCAGATATTCCACATGAACTCCCGCCCCTCCGTACGTGTGAGGTGGGTATTCACGCGTCAGGATGACTATTTCCATAAGAATCCTTTATCAATTTTTGTGTTCCGGCTACTGAAACGGTACAAATGTAGAGAGGATTTGTCTGACTTTCAAGCTTCTTTGCAGATAGCAGGTTGGCAGGTAAATAATTGCAAAAAGGAATCACGAAAGGGCTGTAACCAATAATCCCCCTTACCTATATTATGGGATAAGATATATCCTTTGTAAAAGGTGGATTATATGTAAAAGTCTCGGTGTAATTTCTCTAATTTCTATACTTTTCCGGTTACTGCCTCTTCCCCATACTTACGTTTAATTCTGGCGGTTCTTCTGGTCCCGATTTTCTCTGAAACAATTTCCATAACAGCATAAATCACCGGTATAACA
>JAFGSO010000420.1 GCA_016934605.1 Calditrichota bacterium
AGAGATTAATCAGGTTGAAGGAATTGCCATATATTCTATTGATAATTCCATGCTGGATTCCTGGAACTCACCTGATTCTCCGGAAAATATTTTCGACCAATTAAGCATTCATTACCTGCAATTTTATTCTATGCTGGAAAACGGACTTTCCAATTTTAAAGAAATTGTCATTTCACATGAACAGGGCTATATATATGTTCGAGCCTTGCCGGATTTATTGATAATGGCGATCACCCGGCGTCCAACTGAAATCACACTGATCCGCCTGATCATCAATGTTCAGATATCCTCACTGTTGAATTCAAAACAGCTTCAGAAAACCATCAAAAAAATGTCCATGGAAAGTCAGAATTTTCTGGAGAAGAAATTTTTGGATGACACCGAGAGGGAATTGTTAAAAAAACTAACTAAATAGACTGGTTTTTGTTTAATCTATTTAAATTTATCGGTTTGCATCCGATTATTAACTTGAATTGAACTAGGTGATGAAAATATAAAGTTGCTACCGAGTATGGAAAAGATTGATCCTCAGATGATTTTTGTGCTGAATCCGCGGCAGTCTCCTGAAAAAAATAACCTGCTTCACCTGGAATGGGCAGTAGTTTCTCAGGTGGACGGGCAGAAGACTGTGGCACAGATTGCCGAAGATCTGGCATTGAATGAACGGGAAACTGAGGAAATTTTCAGGAAACTGGCATCTGATCAGATATTAATACTCCTGAATAGTTCCGAGGAAGAAAGAAAAATTCCTGCGGATTTTTTTCAAACCCTCAATCATGAAATAACCCTTGTGCTGGGTCCTGTCGCTGGAATCGTTTTGGAGGATGTTCTGACAATGATGCGGATGAGTGCGGACAATTTTGAAAAAAGATATCTTGCCAGTCTCATCGAAATATTGACGAATCAGATAGATGATCAGATAAAACAGGTCGAATTTCAAAAAAATATTTATTCCAAAGCCAGAAAATATCTGTTGAAATGAAAAAAATTTCATATTTCAGTTTGCGTTTGAAAATTGCCGTTTTTATCCTTATTGGCACTCTGATATTTAGCGCTATAATTTTATACATAACACATCATTACGTATATAGAACACTTACCGATTCACTCATCGAACAGGGACACATTGTGGCTACGAATATATCTGAGCTGGCTGCCGAAAAAATTATTGAAGAGGATATTATCAGTCTGAAAACAATTATTGAAAAAAATAAATATAATTCCAATATCGAGTATATCCTGATAGAGGATTTCAGTGGTACGATATTGACTGATACCTATAATGCAAATATCCCCTCTGCAATCATTACAGGGCACAGTGAAACAGAGTTTAACGATGAACGAAATTATGGAATAAAGCTAATCTCCGGACAAAACCCGGGTACGGAAATATATGATATCAAACAGCCCATCAAAGAGGGTTTGCTGGGATTTGTCAGGGTCGGAATGAAAAAATCATTTGTAGATGATAAAATCGGTGAAACCATCATCTATTTGAGTCTTGTTTTTCTGATTGGTACATTTTTAGCTATTACCCTGACAATTTTTATTATTACATTGCAATTCAGCAGGCCAATAGCACATCTTACTGATATGGCCTATAAAATCAGCATGGGAGATTTTAACAAACCGGTACGCGTTCAGGTGAAAAATGAAATTGGGATTTTGGCAGAAGCCATCGAAAGAATGCGGGAGAGCCTGAAATCTTCGATCGAACGGTTAAAAAATCGATAAATATTGAATCGTAAAAGATTTTATTAACTTAAGGAGACCCAGATGGTCCAGGTTAGAAAATTAAAAGATGGAAGCAGGCAGGTTATCTTAACCGCTCAGCAATTTGATGATATCACCAAGGTTTTATCTGAACTGGCAGTTAAAACCAAAGCTTCGACGATTCTGCTTGCCGATATCAGTGGTCAGCTTATCACCCAGCGGGGGAATACTGAGGACATCAATACTGCCATTTTAAGCGCGCTGGCTGCCAGCGATTTTGCAGCCACTTCCGAAATGGCAAAACTAGTGGGTGAAGATGCCAAATTCAAACTGCTTTTTCATGAAGGGGAAAAAAGAAATGTATATCTGTCCAATATAGGAGATAATTTTTTTCTGGTAGTTGTTTTTGATGTCAGTGTAACTCTGGGGCTTGTCAGAATCTATACCAAAAAAGCCATCCATAGCCTTCTCCAGATTTTCGAAGAAAGTGAACAATCGGATGATGCAAGTAAGATAATTGATAAGGATTTTTCAAGTATGCTGGGCGATATGCTCGACGATTCATTCAAATAAGAATAGCGGAAAATAGATCGGAAAGATAATCAAACGAACGAGGATGTTGAATGTTTATTAATTGGGCCTTGCAGGAAATTAACCTGAAAATTGTATACTACGGACCCGGGATGAGCGGGAAAACGACCAACCTTGAATATATACATTCCAGACTGGATCCCTCGCTCACCGGAGAACTGGTGACCTTGAAAACAAAAGAGGATCGTACAATATTTTTTGATTTTATGCAGATTGAAGTGGGACGAATTAAAGGCAAGAAACCTAAATTTAATCTGTACACGGTGCCCGGACAGGTGTACTATGCCTCCAGCCGAAAAATTATTCTGAATGGTGTTGATGGAATTGTCTTCGTGGCGGATTCACAACGGGACCGGATGGAGGGGAATATTGAAACCTTACTGGATTTGGAAAACAATCTCCTGGCATCCGGTTTCTCATTGGAGACATTCCCCTGGGTTATCCAGTACAATAAGCGGGATTTACCCAATGCAGAATCGATAGCAGTTCTGCAGAAAAAATTAAATTTCTTTGACGTCCCTCAATTTGAAGGTATTGCCATAAAGGGAAATGGGGTATTTGATACTCTTAAATCGGTTATAAATCTGGTTATCCAGAACGTCCAAAGACAGCTTTAAATGATCTAAAAATAGCATAAAAAAAGCCATCCAGTAATTAACCGGATGGCTTTTGCTTTTTTACTTTGTTTGTGCTTCATTTACGTCCCCTTTTTCCGCCCATACTTTACAGATGTTTATAATGGTCTGAACCGCTTTTTCCATGTCCTGGACTGATATCCATTCTCGTTTGCTGTGAAAATTGTGCCCGCCGGTGAATATATTGGGCGTGGGAAGACCTTGAAAAGAAAGCCTGGCACCGTCTGTTCCGCCCCGTATGAGATTCCTCACCGGTTCCATTCCGCTTCTTCTGATAGCCTCCATCGCATAATCGACGACATGGGGATATTTATCCAGAATATATTTCATATTCCGGTATGATTCATCGACCTTAAAATCAGCTTCCGCACCTTTATAACGCTCAAGAGCATTTTCCATGATAGATTCCAGGATATTTTCTTTTTCCTTTAGACCTTCTACTGTAAAATCCCGGATAAGAAATTTGATTTTAGTGACTTCTGTTCCGCCCTCAATGGAATTCGGATGAATATAGCCTTCCCGTTTTTCAGTGGTTTCCGGAGAAAGTTTGTCTGAAGGAAGTTGATCAATCAGATAGGAAGCAATTTTTATGGAATTAACCAGCTTGTTTTTAGCATATCCCGGGTGAATATTGATTCCCTTTATGGTAATGGTAACAGTATCCGCACAGAATGTTTCATCTTCCAGTTCACCGGCTGTTTCCCCATCAATGGTATATGCATACCTGGCACCGAATTGCTTTACATCAAAATATTTTGTTCCCGTACCAACCTCTTCATCCACGGTGAAAGCAATTTGGATTTCACCATGTTTTAGATCGGGATTATCGAGCAGAAATTCCACTGCAGTTATTATTTCGGCGATGCCCGCTTTATTATCTGCTCCCAGAAGGGTAGTGCCATCCGATGTAATGATGTCATGACCGATACAATCCTCGATTGCCGGATCATTTTTCGGATCAATTTTCTGAGAATTGTCCCCGGGCAGAATTATTTCTCCGCCCTGATAATTTTTATGTATAATCGGGTTCACATCCTTTCCGGAAACATCGGGAGACGTATCCACATGGGCGATGAAACCGATGGCCGGTACAGATACCGGATGATCTTCCGGCAGATTTGACGGTATTGTGGCAAATACATATCCGTGTTTGGTCTGTTTTACATTTTTAATACCCAGTTCTTTCAGCTCTTTTAATAAGAGGCGGGATAGTTCCAGTTGCTTTTCCGTGCTGGGGTATGAAGGTGAATCTTCCGAAGATTGGGTGTCAATTTTCACATAATTTTTAAAACGGTTTATAAGTTTTTCAGTGTCGATTTTCATAGATCCTCCGAAATTATCCGATTTTTTCTAAAAATTATAGTCCTCATTAATCCGGGAAACAAGGAATTAAATTTTTTGGTAAATATGCAGTTTGTAATTTCCTAATCTTGAAACATTGTGAAAACTGATTCGTATCATTCAAAAAAAATTGGAGTCAGTGATGGAAATAATAGCTGTTCTGGCCGCCGTTCTGATATTTTTAGTGGCATTAAAACTGCTTTTCTGGTTTGGTAAAGGGGGTATATTTTTAATTACTTTGCCGATAAAAATCATCTTTAGTGTAGCGGGTATTCTGATATTTATCACATTGGTTGCAGCATTTTTTCTACCACTTTTTCTTCTGTTGATTGTGCCGTTGATACCATTTCTGCTGGTGATATTTCTATTTGTTTTGTTTATTCGCTATGCATTTTAACCGTAGTATTATCAAGTAATTATGACTGCACAATTCTATTTTCAATATTGCTTCAGTTGAAAGTAGTAGATGTCATCACCTTCTTTTCTGATTCATGTTCTCTACAATAAAGTCCCTCAGAAATTCAACGGTTTCCTCTACCTCGCTGCTTAAAGCCTGTCCCAGTTGCATATTTTTCGGCTGAATTCCAAGAAAATAGTCCGGTATGTTCCGGTATTCTTTCAAAAATTCCAGCAGAACTGCCGGTGAAAAATTGTGAGTTGAAATAGCAAAATATTTTATTTCACTGGAATCGAAAATTCTGAAATCGCCAGGAGGGGCATCCCAGTTTATGACATCGACCCACAGGCGGTGATGTTTTTCTATTTCGGCTATTTTTCTGAGATAATTTTCGGGATTGGAATATACGTTGAGCAGCGAAGGATAACCGCTTTCCCGGAGTTTTTCAATCAATATAATTCCGGCACCGTCATCTCCCCGGAGTTCATTACCAATTCCAATAATCAAAGGGGGAGGTGATAGAATCTCCCGGAGCTGGTTCAGATTCTCTTCGTTATATTCCATAATCTTTGGAACCTCCAATCAACTTTTTGGAAAAAACCAAAGTAGATTTCAGATAGTTATGATTCATAACATAAATTATTGTATATCTTATTCGTTACCTGTTCACTTTATACCGCGGCTGAGCAATATAAGAACGCTGATATAAACAAAAAAGCCATAAGATAGTTTCTCTTATGGCTTTGTCCGAAAATAAAAAGGTATATTTTGTCAGATTATCAACCCCATTCCTCTTTCAGTAAAACATCTCTCCGGCAGGAAGGACAGGTAACACGAACAAGATCCCAGCGATCTATGGGCTTATCCTTCCTGTCAGATTCCGGAGTGAGTATTCCGAACTCTTTCAACCTGGTCAGATAGACAGTCGGATTGGAATAGGCGATTGTTCCCAGCTTTTCATACAGATACAGCAATTGAGCCCTCGGAGCGATCACAGCACCACAGATTTCACATAACACCAGTTCATGTTCAATTACTTCACGAGCATCCTGTTGTTCGAAGAAGGAAAGCTCATATTCCTGTGACAATTGTATGCCGGTGTCGCTTGTACAGTTCAATTCACATTCACCACAGAATATACAATTTCCGTAATCGCAGGTGAATCTTCGAAATGCTCTATTTTCTTCAACGATATCTTCAACCGATATAGCCCGGGCAGGACACACCTCGGCACAGGCACCGCATCCGATACAGCTCTCACTTGAATATTTGGGAGCGCCTCTGAAATTATCCGGTAAGGGTGTTGGTTCCTTGGGAAAGGGATGCGTATAAGGCCCTTTAATAAGAGCTGTGATAGCTTCTTTCAGTTCCCGTACTTTTGGTAAATACATGTAAAACCTCCGTTCAGATCATACAAGGAAATTTCTGTAATCTAATCCCTGGCTTCGGGTGGATAGTCTTCTTTATATCTGTCCATGACACTACCTTCCCACAGGGAAAATCCGGCCCGGTGTGAGCCCCGGGAGATTGCATGTGCAGCGGTGGGAGCGGTAAGGAAAATGAAGACGATGCAAAACAAGGCTTTTAGAGAAATACTGTTCCAGCCAAAGTGAATAACAACTGCCATCAGTATCAGAGCAGTCCCCAGGGTAACACATTTAGTAGAGGCCTGAAGGCGGTTGTAGATATCCGGAAAACGGATCAGTCCCACACAACCGGCAAAATTAAAGAAAAGCCCGATAATTACTAAAATAGTCTCAAGATTACTCATCGAATGTTCTCCCTTCCAGATATTTGGCCAGAGCGATTGTTCCAATGAATGCAAGCAGAGCCCAGGAAATTGCCACATTCATGTAAAGGTCTTTTCCGGTGTAAAGTGAAAGGATAGCACAGAAACTGACCATTAAAATTCCCAGGATATCGATTGCAACCGTGCGATCCGGTGGGGTTGGACCGGCTCCCACCCGGAAGAGACAGAAAAAAGCGCATAATAAAAGAATAATGGAAAAGAAAACCATAAATTTTATCTCCGGATATTTATTAAAATCAGAGTAACAGTTTTATTCAAATATCTTTTTGAGATATTTTTCAAATTTATCGACAATCAGCCTGGTCTCAACTTCGGGATCTTCGGAAACGATGTTGATCCAGTGAACATAGAGGTTGTCTTCAATACAATCCACTGTCAATGTCCCCGGCGTCAGTGTGATTGAGTTAGCCAGAAATGTTCGGGCAACCTCACTTTTCAGAGTAGTCTTAACTTTTACAATTCCCGGTCTGATGGGGATTTCGGGATGAAATACCCGGTATGCTACGTCCAGATTTGATTTCAACACGTACCAGAAGAATACCGGGATATATACAAGACCCCAGAAAATCCGTACCGGATGAAGCAGTCTGGTTATTTCCGCGGGAAAAATGTCACTGAATAACAATACAATTATGAATGCCACAATTACTCCCGCAATTATATCAGGAATCTGAACCGACCATACAAAAATCAGCCAGATGATCAGAAGCATTATAAATTCAAAAAAACGTTTCGTCATAGTTGAGATACTCCCGATTAATTAAGCGCAATCATAATGCCAAGAAATTTATCTGAATTACGGCATCGCATACTGTAAGTATTGATATGGTTCAACCATCAGATTTCGTGCAGATTCCAGAATAGCCTGCCCATAGAAGGGATAAAGTAAACCAAGCCCGACACACAACAATGCCAGAATAACCATTCCGGTAACCATCAGAACAGGTACCTCTTTAATATCCTGAAATTTCTTGGGGAGAGAACCGAAAAGTGAATACTTTTGAACCTTTACAAAGGAAATCAGGGTCATGAAGCTGACAAATACAGTAACCGCTCCCAATAAATAATACTCCGCCTGCAACAGTGCAATGATAATAATCAGCTTACTCCAGAATCCATTAAAGGGTGGAATGCCCGAAATTGAAAGAGCAGCTATGGAACAACTGGTTCCCGTCCATGGCATCTTCTTCATTAAACCTCCCAGCTGCTTCAATTGCCTGGTGCCGGTTGAATATTCAAATGCACCGGAACACAGGAACAGGAGTGATTTGAAGACAGCATGATTGAGCAGATGAAACAGCCCGCCCAGAATACCCAACGGGGTGGCAAGTCCAATTCCCACCATCACGTATCCCATCTGACTGATACTGTGATAGGCCAGTAATCGCTTGAAATCCCACTGCCCAACAGCCAGAAAAACTCCGATAACCATGGACAAACCTCCCAGCACCATCAGAACAGTTTTAACGATGGGTACAATGCCCAGGATAATAAAAAAGATTCTGGCCACACAGTATATACCAAGCGCTTTGATGATCAGTCCTGAAAGCATGGCCGAAATAGGAGCCGGTGCAGAAGGGTGGGCGTCAGGAAGCCATGCGTGAAATGGAACCATGGCGGATTTAAGACCAAAGCCCATAATAAATAGAGCAAAAATGAAAAAGATGAGATTTTTAGGACCGCCCTGGGCCAGAATACCGGCCATATCGGCCATATTCAGAGTACCCGTAGCCGAATAGAGCAGGGCAATACCCAGAAGAATAATCGTTGAGGATACCCCACCAAGTACCAGATACTTGAAAGAGGCTTCCAGTTCTTCGGCCTCTACACCGAAGGCAACCAGCGCATAGGAAGCCAGTGAGGCAATTTCAAGAAAAACAAACAGGTTGAAAAAATCGCCAGTGAGAATAACGCCATACATTCCGGCAATCATTAAAAGGTAGAGTGAGTAGAATTTGCTCTGAGCAGTGTACTGCTGCATATATGGCAATGCAAAGAGTGTAACTGCCAGCGTGATGATGGACACGATTAGAACAAGCAGTTGACTCAAAGAATCCCATACCAGTGTGATTCCCAGCGGCGGCATCCAGCCACCCATGGCATAATAAAAAGGTTGCTCTCCGAAAAACCGGATCGACAACCAGAGCAGAAAAATTACAACAGCCATGGTGAGATAGGATGAGACATGTCTGAAAACTTTAGTGACCAAAAGATTCAGAAAAGCCATTCCGAGGGGGGCAGCCACAAAAATCGGGAGCCAGTTTTCCATATTTTTACCTCTTCACATTCAAAATAATTCTGGATATCATTGTTGTCAGATAATTTAACCGTGTAACCGGCGAATTTCGCTCATATCAAATGTTTTATATTTTTCGTACAGTCTTAGTGAAATTGCTACCATCAGAGCCATCACGCTGAGTCCGATCACAATCGAAGTCAGAACCAGTACCTGGGGCAGGGGATCTACACTCTGTTGCACGAATTGAGACTTTTCCATACCGGGTAGCAAAATGGGGGGAATGCCCCCTTTTTTGTATCCCAGTAAAATGATGAACAAATTAATTGCATATTCCATTATAACCATACCGATAATTTTCTTAACCAGGTGTTTTTTGGCAATAAGGCAATAAAGCCCCATCACAAATAGAATTGAATTCAGGAAATAAATCAGCATGTTAATCGCCTTTATTAATGATTATCGTTTTCCGATGATTTGAAATAATAAAAATTAATCCTCGTCTTCTGAAATGAGACCGGACACAAAACGCCCGAAAATGGTTAATGCCATGAATACGGCAAAGACACTGGCAAATACCTTGACTCCGATTGCAATGTTTATGGTCAGAATGGTACCGGAGCTTAACAGGCCGAAAGGATTGCTTTTTTCAATAAAATTCATGAAGAAATATCCTCCAATGTACCCTAGCATGGCTATTGTCCAGAAGGTAAATGCACCCAGATTATCTAACAGACTGGCATAGAAATCACTTAATTTGCCGAGAGACATTCTTTTGCCGAACGCCAGCGTCATCAGGATCATGCCGCAGGCAAGCATAATACCTCCGGCAAAACCTCCACCGGGAGTGAGATGCCCATAAAACGTAATGTAGATCCCAAAAAGGAATATTATTCCGATCAGTAATTTTGTGGTTGTTTTAACAATGAAGGTCATTCCTTCCATATCTTATATCCCTGTTTTAGTAATAGTGGTTAAGTGGTACATAGCAAATATAGCTTTTCAGGATGTTGAATCACTGCTGGTTTCGATCTGGTCCAGGGACATCGGGAGATCTTCTTTCTCCGGGATCCCGACACGGATCTTGTCGCTTTCTTCTTTTTTCTTTTTCCCTTTTGCTCTCAGAACGACAAATGCACCCAGAATGGCTGTAAAAATAACAGTGGCCTCTCCCAGGGTATCATAAGCCCGGTAGTCCATTAAAATACCCATAACCACGTTGGAGGCGCCTGTCTGATTAACGCTGTTTTCAAGATACTGGCGCCCTACACTCATGATAGGTTCTCCGAAAGTGGGAAGCCCCTGGAACGCCATGAAAGCGAACACCAGGAATAAGCCAAAAAAGATTAGACTGCTCAGAATGGCGAATGTGTCCCGATGTTTTGTGATGGCGGTATTGTCAAGAGAAACCGTAGAACGGATGAGGACGATAAGCACAATAATCTCTACCACTACTTGTGTAATGGCTATATCAGGTGCTCCCAGAAAAAGAAAAAGAATTGAAAGAGCCATCCCGACGACACCCGCAGAGATGACGGATGCCAGAATATTGCGGGCTTCAATAGCGATGATTGAACCAATGATGCAAAAAATTAAAAGTGTGTAAAAAAGAAATAACATGATTTATCCTCTGAGATCTTTCATTTTTTTAATAAAATTAAAGGACAACAAGAATGAAGCTGAGAATGCCCAGTCCTATAACACACCAGGCCAGGTAGGTGGACAGGACTCCATCATGCAGTTTTCTCAGAACATTTACCAGGATAAGACCCAGGTTACTGCTCAAATTATAAACATCAAAAATTCCTTTGTTAGATTCTTTTAAAAATCCACCCAGAATCTTGGTTCGGTTTATAAATTCATAAAAATTACCGGCAACTGTTCTCTCTTTCTCTACCTCAAATTGTTCACCACCGATGAATAATGCTTCCACTTCCCGGACTCGAATGCGGCTGATATAGAAAATGATGCCGCCAATGATGAGCCCGATCATCAGAAGTGTGGTGGCCATGGTAGGATCCCATAATGCTGTTCCTATTGAAATCATGGGAGCAACTTCGTCCATGGAAACAGACAGAATTGGTTGTATGAAATAATTAATAGGGAAAAAAGCAAACAGTCCGAATCCGATACAGAGAAGTGCTAACACAATCATTGGTGTAATCATGGTCCAGGAAACATCATTATATCTGGATCTGGGCGTGGTAGTGGCGATCTCTTTTTCTTTGTAGGATTGGCCCAGAAAAGAACCGTAAATTAATTTCAAAAAACTGGCCAGTGTAAGAGAACTGCCAAACATAGCTATTGTCAGGAAGATCATATACCAGGTTGTGCCGCCATCCACCAGTCCCTGATAAATCATCCACTTTGATACAAAACCATTAAAAGGAGGTACTCCGGAAATGGAAAGAGCAGCAATAAGACAGGCGGCAAAAGTAAATGGCATGCTTTTGGAGAGTCCTCCCAATTTATCAATATCCGTTGTTTTCATTTTGGATTCAACAGAACCGGCTGTAAAGAAAAGGCAACTTTTGTAGATAGCGTGATTGAGCATATGGAAAAGGCCACCTGCAATTCCGATGGGATTGCCGGTTCCGATGCCCAGCACCATATATCCAACCTGACTGATGGCGTGGAAGGAAAGCAGTCGCTTGAGATCGTGCTGGACTACGGCTATGAAAACACCGGCGATGATAGTTATGGCACCTATTAGCATCATCATAAAGGAAAGAGTGGATCCGACCGGCAGAATGAAAACGTCCAGACTGATCCGGGCAAGCAGATAAATTCCCATCAGTTTATCCAGAGAAGCGGGAAGAAAAGCGATGACCGGAAGCGGTGCGCTCTCGGCTGCTGTAGGTATCCAGGAATGAAACGGCATGGCACCTGCTTTAGCGATAGCAGCGATGAACATCAGGACGAAGATAATCACTGAGAAGGTATCTCCCAGCTGGATGCTGAGTGCTGAAATATTCCAGGTACCGTAGAAGATGGGTAATGCCAGAACCGCCAGAAGCAAAGCGACATCCGTGAAACCGAGAATGGCAAAAGTTTTACCCGCTGCCATGGCTGCCGATTTTCCCTCTCCCATGGCAATCAGAAAGAACAGTAAAAGTGTAACCAGTTCCCAGGCAAGCAGCAGTACAAAAAAATTATCCGCCAGAACCAGGGCAGCCGATCCGGACAATGTCAGCATCACAAAAGGGTAATATAGATGTGAAATTTTTCTGTCCCGGAAATAACCCGCTGAGTAGAGTGAAGTCAGCAAGGTGAAAAATCCCAGGAACAGCAGAATAAAGCGTGAAAAATGGTACAATCTGAAATCCAGAGAAAAATCAATTCCGGATATCTCGAACCAGGGTACAGTAAGGAACTGATCATTAATAAAAAATCCTTC
>JAFGSO010000421.1 GCA_016934605.1 Calditrichota bacterium
CTGATTTGGTGCTTGGTAATTGGAATTTACTTCTGCTTTCTTTGTATGATCCCTTATCCGTTTTCCATTATCCCTTATCCGTTTGCCGTGTGAATCCTGAATCCTCCTCTGCGCCCCTGTGCCTCTGATCCTGTGCCTCTGGTCGTGCGCCCCTGAACCCCTGCGCCAATTTTTTTTAAAGAAAATGGTAAATTTTTCGATATTATGAGAGAATTACTCTATCTGAAAATGGCGGATAGGACTTTTATGCTTGCTTCACCCGATGAAATTTTCAGAAAGCTGCACAGATTGCCGGTATATCCCGGATTGGCGAGTGAAATCGTCAAAATCTGCGGTGCACATGAAGCTGATATTCCATCGCTCATCAAGCTGATAGCGAGTGATCAGGGACTCACTCTTGAGATTTTAAAAGTGGCGAACAGCCGATTTTATAATTATGAGAAACAGATATCATCCATTGAAGGAGCCATTGTTATACTGGGGATGGATATGGTGAAGCAAATGGCTGTTTCACTCTCTCTGAGCAGTCTCTCCCGGAATATTTTATTGAATTTCACTGAAATGTCATCTAAATTAGCGCGACATGCCCTGAATACCGCGTTGATTCTGAAAATGCTGGGAGAGAATTTTGATTCAGCCAATCATGAATTATTGTATTACAGCGGTTTACTGCATGATTCGGGAAAACTGATATTTTTGCAGGTGCTGGGAGAGGAATATGCGATTATTTACCAAAAAAGTGTGCAGGAAAACAGGTCATTGTGTGAGCTGGAGTCGGAATATTTTGGAATGAATCATACCGAAGTTGGTGCTGTGCTGACCCAAAGATGGCATCTGCCGGAAGAACTGACTCACCTGATCCGCTATCATCATCAGCCGATGGATTATAAATCGGGAGAAAAAGTGGATTTCCGCATCAGACTTGTTTATCTTGGTAATCTGATTTCTCATTTTATTGAGAATGGACTGATGCATTATGATGAGTTAAAAAAACTGGATTCCCGCTATCAGGATATTCTATCCATCACTGAAATTGAATTCGGCCGTCTGGTTGAACAGGCCAGAAAAGAAATCCAGGCTCATTTTGAGATAACCAAATTGCTGGAAATGGCACATTCATGAGTGAACAGGAAAACATCCTTCAGAATTTTGATTCGGTATTAATGTCCATTAAAAAAATGGAAGAAAGTACCGCCATTTTTAATGAACTCAGTAAAATTTCCAAAGAATTACAGGATCTCAGGAATTTTATTCATCACGGGCTTCGAAATCTCAATTTTAATTTTGATACTTTTTCACACAGTATTGATACATTTTCTGATCTGATTGAAATTCAGAAGCAGATTAATGCCTCAAAAAATGCTGATCGGACGCTGGATATACTGTTTCAGTTTCTGAGGAACCACGTTGGCTTCGATGATGCTTTCATCATTTATAAATTGCGGGAAGAAGATGAAACCTATGAACTGATTCCCGCAGTGAAAGGCAAAACTTCACAATATCAGAATTTCATCTCAAAAGCATCCCTGAAAACACTTCCATCTCTTTTCCAGAACAATGAGCTGTCGCATCTGATTGTCAATACCACCGATTTCACCGAATTTGAAATACCCTGGGAACTTCTGAATACAAAATCGGCGATCATTTTTTCTCTGAAAATCAGGGGACATCTGTTCGGAATGGGATTTCTGCTGCGGAGAAGAGATGCATTTGAAACCAGGGAACTGTCGGTAGTCAATGTGGTGAATAATCTGATCGCACTTCTGGTTTATCATAATTATTATTATGCCTGGGTAAAATCGCGTATGATCCAGCAGGCAAAGCAACTGAAGCTGCTGGATGAAGTGAAATATTCTTCGTTTTTTGAATCCGGTCCCGTTTATATCTTTACCCTCGATTCCCGTTCGGTGATTCTTCATGCTAATACCACGGCTCTGGATAATCTGGAGAATGGCGGCCATTCCATTATCGGAGAGAATTTTTTTGATCTTATCCCCCATGTTGACCGCTCAACTTTCAAAAAATTCATTTCAGAGCACCGTCAGAAGAAATTTCAGATTTTCCGGTCGTCACTAAGAACCAGAAACGGACGAACCCCTGTAATGGAATTCATTATGAATCCGGTTAAATTGGGAAAGCAGCTGGATCTGCTGGTGATTATGGCCGGTGAGGTGACAGAGTCCCATTACCGGGAGCAGCTCCTTCGAAGAAACGAAGTTCTGGATGAAATTGATCAGTTTTCCAGAATTCTGGTGGCCCAGTTTAACAACCTTCTGACCACCATCCAGCCTGCTATTCAGGTAATGAAGTCCGCACCGCAAACCAACGATTCTCAGAAAATCCAGCTGCAGACCATTGAAGAGGCGGCGAATCGTTCTGCAAATCTTATTCAGAAGTTTCTGGATTATGATGTAGAAACCGAGGAGACACAGGAGAACATCAACATTAATAAACTGCTGAATTCATATATTTCTGCAGTCAGAAAAAATATTCCCGATAATATAAAAATACAGGTGGAGACCGATTCTTCTGTCCGGAATACGGCAGTGTATCCACTGAAAATCCGCCGGGTGCTCGATATTCTGGTCAGTAACAGCGTTATTGCGCTGCAGGATCGGGAAAATCCGATGCTGACTTTTTCCACCGCTTTGGTAACTCAGCCGGTGGATGGCCTGGTGAAAGAAAAGCCATTTTATCTGAAGAAAGGTGAATACATTGAATTATCGGTCCGTGACAACGGGAGCGGTATTCCGGAAAAGAGTGTCAATGAGGTACTGAAACCATTTTATTCAACCCGCATTAAAAACGAAGGCGTCGGTCTGGAATTATTTATTGCATACAATCTCATAAAGGATATGAAAGGCAACATATTTCTGGATAGTGAAGTCGACAAATATACGTCCGTTTATGTTTACCTGCCTTTCAAGGAGGAAAAAATGATGGAATCCCGACCTGTTGAAGCGGAAAAGAAGCCTCAGCCGGCAAGGGTGCAGAAACCCACCGTACTGGTAGTGGATGATGAATATAACATTCGCAGCATGATGAAGGAAATCATGGAAATGTCCGGATTCCGGGTTCTCACGGCTGGCAACGGGCGGGATGGTATAGAGATATATCAGCGGCATGAAGGAGAGATCGATCTGATCATCATGGATATTATCATGCCGGTAATGGACGGACGTGCTGCATTCAATGAGATTCGCAAACTGAATCCGCAGCAGAAGATTTTTATCATCAGCGGGTATTCCCAGCGGGAGGATCTGGAGGATATTCTGGGTAACGGAGCGGTGGGTTTTCTGCGGAAGCCGTTTCAGGTGAAGGAGATTGTGGACCGGGTGAAGGAAATTCTGGAGCTGGAGTAACCTTCCAAAAAATAATGATAATTTTTTAAATTTTAGATGGGTTATTAGTCAGAAGAAGTTCCCCCTTTCATAAAGGGGGCTAGGGGGATTTTAAACAAGTGGATTCAGGAGTCAGTAACCAGGATTAGACCGGTTATAAGGATTGACTGATGAATTCCCCCTTTGGTAAAGGGGGGCAGGGGGATTTAAAAGAATAGGATTCAGGAGCCAGGAACCAGGATTCAAACGGAAAATGGAAAAGGGATAGTGAATAGAGAGGCTCAGAGGCGCAAGGGCTCATGGGCTCATGGCGCAAGGCAGGAGTCAGGAGCCAGGATTAGTGCCGGTTATAAAGACTGACTACCTTCTTCCCCCGTTGGTAAAGTAGGGCAGGGGGATTTAAAAGAATAGGATTCAGGAGTCAGGAGTCAGGATTCAAGCGGAAAATGGAAAAGGGATAGTGGATAGAGAGGCTCAGAGGCGCAGGGGCTCATGGGCTCATGGCGCAAGGCAGGAGTCAGGAGCCAGGATTAGTGCCGGTTATAAAGACTGACTACCTTAATTCCCCCTTTGGTAAAGGGGGGCAGGGGGGATTTTATAAAAGTGACTACAACCAAAAAGTTTAAATTCTATAATAAAAATTTAAAGCAATTCTCCAGAGAATTGCGGAAGAACATGACCGACGCAGAAAGAATTATGTGGTCAAAACTCAGAGGTAAACAGCTAAAAAATCGTCAATTTTATCGCCAGAAACCTCTAGGTAGATATATAGTGGACTTTTGCTGTCCATCCGCTAAACTCGTCATTGAAATTGATGGAGGACAGCATTTTACAAATGAAGGAAAGAGTTCAGACATACAGCGAGATGATTACATGAAGGAAAACGGTTGAACAGTCTTGAGATATACAGATCGTGATGTAATGTTGAAAATTTCAGATGTAATGGATGATATTTACAGACATTTGTGAATAATCCGCAAAAATCCCCCTAACCCTCCGCCAGTCTGGAAGGCGCAGCCCGACAGGCCCTTTACAAAAGGGGGAATTAGTCATTTATTAAGTGAAAATTTATCAAGCGAATCTTTTATCGCCAGGTTTTTCCAAACCAAAGCACCAATCACACTTCCTTAATTACCTCTGTGAAATCTGTGTAATCTGTGGTAATTTTTATGTATTGGATGATTTTTAATAATATGATACCGGGGAGATCACCATGCTTACCTACTTTTTTGATAATGAATACGAAATAAGGGCCTATGAATGTGATGTACAGGGTCGATTACACCCGCTTGCGCTGTTCAATTTTATGCAGGATATGGCATCCAGGCATGCGGATATGCTGGGTTTTTCTGTCCAGAAACTAATGAAAAAAAACATGACCTGGGTGCTCTCCCGGATTCATCTGCAGATTTTGAAAACGCTGTACTGGGGAGATGTCATAAAGGGACGAACCTGGCCGTCGGGCAGACAGGGAAGATACGCTCTGCGTGATTTCCGGTTGACCAATGACAGTGGTGAGACAGTTGCCCTGGCCACCACTTCCTGGATGGTTCTTGATCTGGAAAAACGCGTTCCCTTGAAGCTGGAAAATCTGGGGAATACAGACTATTTTCTGCAGGAAGAGCGGGCACTGCAGGATGAGTTTTCTTCTCTCCCTTTAGCAGAATCTTATGAATATGAAAAAAGCTTTCGCGTCCGATATTCGGATCTTGATATAAATAGACATGTCAACCATGTATCCTACATCGACTGGGGCCTGGAAGCAGTACCAGACGAAGTGCTGCTGAAATCCTATCCGGCAGACATAGAAGTGAGTTACCGCAAGGAAGTTTTTTACAATGATCGGATTATATCGCGCTGTCACCGGGTTGATGATGAAGATTCGAAAACATTTATTCATCAGTTGTTCATAGAAGGTGGGGAGGAGATAGGGAGGTTATGCACGAGCTGGCGGGGTGTTATATAAAGGCTCAGAGGAAACTGAATATGGATAACGGACAAGGGATAAGGGACAAGGGAAACCCAAAAACGGATAAAGGATAAGGGAAAAGGGATAAGGGACAATAATATATTAAAGAGAATTTTTTAAAAATGTTCGACGTGTTTTAATGAGATTGCTTAACATCGATGATATTTTTACAGTCTCCCTTTGCCAGCACTTCCCTGCTTCAGAATCAATGTAGTTGATAACTATACCAATATGGATTTGTGATCTGAGCTCACCACACGATCCCTTTGCGTATATTAAAAATTTTATGAATTCCTTGTGTGATTGTCTTTCAAAGCCCTCGGCAATATTGCTGGATATTGATAAGCTTGTTTTTGTAATCTGATCACGAAAACCATAATCTTTCAGAATTTTTAAATTTTTATAAATCTCTGCACTTAATTTTGCTGCTCTCTGCCAGACCTCAAGGTCCTCGAAACGTAAATATTTTTGATTTCCCACCTCCCAAGCCTCCCAATTTTAAAGTGTTCATCTTTGTTTAATTTTCCCAACTCCTGATTACCTCTGACCTCTTCCTTATCCGTTATCCTTTATCCGTTCTCCCTTGTCCATTATCCCTTGTCCCAATTAAGATTCTCAAATCTCATCTCTTTCTCCCCAGAATTATATTTTAATTTTTCTCCCCTGAGCCCCTGAGCCTTCTTTATCCCTTATCCGTTATCCCTTGTCCATTATCCGTTATCCCTTTTCCATTCTCCCTTTTCCCTTTTCCCTTTTCCCTCTTCCTTGTGAATCCTGAATCCTGACTCCTCTTCTATTAATCTTTTTCAATCCCTTCTTTTGACGGTCAACACCGGACAATTCGCCCATCTCACCACCTTTTCGGTGGTGCTGCCCAGCAGGATGTAATCCAGGCCGCTGAGTCCGTGAGTGGCGATGACGATGAGATCGACGCCGGATTCCTTGGAATATTCCACGATTTCCTTGTGTGCTTTTCCTTCCTTGACGATATATTCCGTTTTCAGATCGGGAGGTAATTGGGCGGCCAGGAATTCCTTCAGATTTTCAATGACGCGATCTTTCAATCCCTTATCAATTTGAAAAATAGATTCAATTCCGGCGGCATAGAAAGAGGGATGGATATCCTGCTCAATGACATGGATCAGATGCAGGGAGGATTTAAAAAGAACTGCCAGTTCAATGGCGGTGTCGGCAGCATCCTGAGAATAGGGGGAAAAGTCAATGGGAACCAGGATCTTTTCGACTTTAAATTCCCGAATGGAGCGGTGGATGGTCATTACCGGCGCCGGGGAGAGGCGGACCACCTTTTCGGCAACGCTACCCAGCAGAAGGTGCTTCAGTCCGGTGCGTCCATGGGTACCCATCACCACCAGATCAATCGGATGATCGTCCAGATATTCCAGAATAACATCGGCAGCGTTTACCCCCCTGCTAACAACCGTCTCGACCTCCAGTCCGTGGGTTGCGGCTTTCGCTTTACTGGAATCCATATTTGTCTGGATACTTTTTTCCCGGCGGTTAATCCAGTCCTCATACTCCTGCAACCTTTGTTCTTCGCCCACATCATCCTGGAATAAGACAATGGCATGAAGGAGAATAATATCTGATTGAAACTGATTTGCCAGTTTGAGGGCATAATCCAGTGCCTGATTGGAAAAATCACTGAAATCCACCGGAATGAGTATTTTTTTTATGGTCATTTTGAGCTCCACATTTAAGTTAAAAAAAAGATAAGAAATTTTTAGGGGTAGAAGTATGGAAATTTAACGAGGGGATAAGGGAAAAGCGAAAAGATGGCTCAGAGGCCCAGGGGCTCATGGCTCAAGGCACACAGAAGGAATCAGGATTCAGGAACCAGGATTCAGGAATCAGGACACAGGAACCACCAGTTCGTTGTCCGCAGCTAGATCTAATTCCCCCCTTTCGAAAAGGGGGGCCAGGGGGGATTTTAATATTTGGTTTCCGGAATCGCGAATCCAACAACAAGCAGTCAGTCTTGCTCTCTTGGGGTTAAATGTTAATGCTCCTGTACGTAAAAAATGCTTTAACATGTCACCGCTACGCGGTTAAAAAATCACTTTTTGTATCTATTTTCTACACACATTCCGCCCCTACGGGGCTCGTTTCTCAATAATCAAACAACTCTGGATTGTTCAAATGGTTTGTTAAAATTAATTTACCAAGCTGGGTAAATGTTTCTTTCATATAAAAAAAGCCCCCGAAAAACGAGGGCTTTCCTATTTAAAATTTTACATTCTATATTTTAGATTTAGAATCTAAAATCTATAATCTCAAATCTAAAATATCCAATGCTTTACATCGCGTGTGGTGGTGCCGGTTCGTCCGGTTTGCCGGCGTTATTTAAGGGAATCTTCACCAGCACCCAGCCGATCACCAGAAATACCAGCAGGGCCGGAATAAACTGAACCATGGATTTAGTCTGTGTAAAAATTGAGGGCACCGGCCATTCCATCAAGGCAAAGAAAGCGAACAGCAATCCGATTAACGCTTCGCCGGCGATTAATCCGGCTGCCAGCAATATTCCGTTGTTTTCCACCCTCGCTTTCTGAGCTTCATTGTGTTTGCGTTTATCAGAGAATAGGTTGACAATCCCCCGGATCAGTCCGCCGACAAAGATGGCAAATGAGGTTTCCAATGGCAGGTACATACCCACACAGACCAGCATGGGGCTCTTTACCCGAAGAAGAATAAAGGCTATAGCCATCACAAAACCGACAAAGATAAGCGGCCAGGCCATCTCTCCGCCAACAATTCCTTTAGCCAGAATGGCCATCAGACTGGCCTGGGGAGCAGGATAGTTTTCTCCTCCCAGTCCGGTTCCACCCTGATTGATGTCTCCCTGATGGAGAATGAGCAACGGAAAGAACATGACCAGTGAAGCAACGAAACCACCGATCAGATTACCGGACTGCATCTTCCAGGGGGTACCGCCCAGAAGATGTCCTACCTTCAGGTCCTGCAACATCTCTCCGGCAACGGCAGCGGCCACGCAGATGACGGCGGCCACTCCAAGGACGGCAGCCACACCGGAAGGACCGGTAACACCCAGAGCCACCATCAGGATGGCAGCGACGATCAGTGTGGACAGAGTGAGACCGGATATGGGGTTGTTACTGGAACCGATGAGACCAACCAGATAACCCGATACGGCTGCAAAGAAGAAACCGGCGATCACCATGACGAGTGTTGCCGTAAGGGCACCGACGAAATCGTCTGCAAAATACATATAAATGATAAAAGTAGCAATGGTAGAAAGTCCGATACCGATGAAGACCCATTTGAAGGGTAGATCCTTTTCCATACGAATTTCTGCAGAGACGTCACCACCGGCTGCTTTCTTCACATCGCGCACGGCACGTCCAAGTCCGGTTGCCAGACTATTGCGCATTTTATATAATGTATATGCGGCACTGAAGAGCATACCACCAATGGCAATAGGACGGACAATATCCTTCCAGATATTCACAGCGGTTTCGCTCATTGCGCCCTGGGACATACTCCCCTGGAGAAGATCCGGACCCAGGAAATAGTAGAGCAATGGAACAAAAAGTCCCCAGGCCAGCAGACCTCCGGTGAAGTTCAGGGCAGCCAGTTCGGGGCCTATGATATATCCCACACCCATATAAGCAGGACTGACACCGGGAGTACTGATGAGTGCGCCGCCTCCCGCGGGTGCACTGGACTCTCCGATTCCAATGACTCTTTTTCCGAATTGTACAAAAGCCTCACCGCGACTGGCGATAACGTCGAATTCTTTTATGAACTGGATGAAAGCACCCAGTCCCATGGCGCTGAACAGGTATTTGGCGCCACTCACACCGGCACGACCGGCTTTGTGAATTTCAGATGCAGCAACTGATTCCGGGAAGGGAAGTTCCTTGTCCTCCACCATCACGCGGCGCAAAATAGTGACAAATAATATACCGATGATTGATCCCACAAACATGATGGCGGTAGCTTCCAGATAATGGGTGGGAGACCAGAATCCGCCCTTCCACACTCCGGCGATCATGAAGGCAGGTATGGTGAAGATAGCCCCGGCGGCGACCGATTCACCAATCGAGCCGACGGTACGGGCAATATTCTCTTCCAGGATGGATCCTTTCATCAGTCGCAGCAGAGCCATGCCAATGACGGCCGCGGGATAGGTAGCGGCGATGGTCATACCGGCCTTGAGGCCCAGATAGGCATTGGCAGCACCCAGAACCACCGTCATAATCAGACCGAGAATCAGTGCCCGGATAGTAAATTCCGGCATATCCGTATCCTGTGAGACATAAGGCTTGAAATCTGTACTCATAGAACCTCCGTATTTGTATGCATAGCTGAAATCAGATGGCAGGAAATATAAAGAGGGGGGGAATTTTAAGCAAGAAATTAAAAATTAGCATAGAGCAGAGGGCATAGAGTGAAGAGCAGAGAAAAGGGATAATGGATAAAGAGGAACTAGCTGTCAGGATTCAGGAAGCAGGAGTCAGGAGTCAGGAGTCAAACGGAAAATGGAAAAGGGAAAACGGATAATGGACAACCAACATTGATATATTGTCCTTGAGCTAATAAAGAGATTTCCCCTTTTATAAAGGGCCTGAAGTCGGGCTGGCACCAGACAGAATGGCGGCCAGAGTGGGTTGGGGGATTTTATTCCGCCTTTGCAGGGCAAAAAGATCGATGGGTGTGTCAAAATTAATTTTGATATACCGGATGACCAACCAAGCCCCGATAGGGGCGACATGTTTATAGTAAAAGATATAACCATAACAGGTGAAACCGCGTAGCGGTGACATGTTAAAAAAG
>JAFGSO010000065.1 GCA_016934605.1 Calditrichota bacterium
ATGAAAGCCACCGTCAGGGAAAGAGCGCGAAGACGTTTAAAAGAATTGGAACAAAAAGGAGTATCTGTTGATTTCAATAAGGTAGTGAAGGATATTGAATATCGGGATAAACAGGATACCTCCCGCAGCCATGGTCCTTTAAGAAAAGCAGACGATGCTGTGGTAATCGACACAACGCGATTGTCTATTTTAGAACAGATCCAAAAAATTCTGGAACTGGCCCGGGGAAAACTTGAAGCTTAAACTTCAAGTATAATAAAGTAGTTAGCTTATAAAAAACTTGCTTATTTTTAAATCGATCGATATATTTTCCTGAATTTGGAACTAACTGGAGGTGCACTAGGGACTTTTTCTGCTACCGGATTTTAAATCTATTAGCATCAGCTGTAATAAGGAAAGTATTTGAATTTGAAGTCTGTACGTGTGCACCTTCTGCTTTGCGTAGCATTGATTCTTGGTGTTATTGTCAATGCTCCGGCAATCGGTTTAAAGCCTCCCGAACATCCTCCGGGGGTTACTCCGCTTTTTCAGAAGGAATATCCCGGATTATCAAAATATTATGCTGATTCCACCCTGCTCAATATGCAGTTCAGCCGGTTCAAACGGCAGGTAAGACTGGATAGCAGCCAGAAATTCCTGGAAATCCGCGAATTACTCTACGATAAAGATTATCGGCTGCCTGCTGCCATGGAACTGGATTATTATTCACAACAGAAGTTGAAAAATGATAATCAGACAGCCTGGCGACAAACAGTGGTCAAAAATATCGGCAGTCAGACAACCTCCGGTCCCGGCGGTATTGAGCTGAATATCCCGGTGAGAATTAAAAGTAAAGCATTCAAGCGTATTTTCGGCGGAGACCGCGTAGGACTGCGGGTGACCGGAAATATATCTTTCGAATTGGCTGGCCGTTCGGAAAGCCGGGAGGGTTCTGCCGTCTCTTCCTATGAACAGCGCGGAAATTTCAGTCCCCGCTTCAAACAGACCCAGCAGTTTCAGGTGGAAGGAAAAGTGGGGGATAAAGTAAGTGTGAAAGTGGACCAGAACAGCGAGGCCACTTTCGACTTCGAAAACACACTGCGTCTTACCTATACCGGCGATGAAGATGAAATTATCCAGACTATCGAAGCCGGTAATGTCTCTTTATCGCTTCCCAGCACCAATTATGTTTCTGCCAGTTCCAAAAGTCAGGGCCTATTCGGATTAAAAACTGCCATGCAGGTCGGAAATTTCAGTTTTACCGGAATCGCCAGTCTCCAGCGCGGCGAAAAATCCAAACTTACCAAAACCGGGGGCGCTGCCGAAAATACATTTCCGGTCAGGGATTATGAATATGTCCGGGATCGCTTCTTCTTTGTGGATGATTATTATGCTAATTTATTCGAATCATCTTATAATACCCAGACCATGCAGTGGATTGTCCAGGATCCTGGGAAGAGAATTAAACAGCTGGACGTCTGGATCCTTGCTAATCTTCAGGATGCCACCACCCGGGAAGGATGGGCAGTGGTAGATCCCAATGAGGTAGGAAATATTGATACTCTGAATTATATCAGCGGCTACCAGGAACAGGGATATTTCAAGCGTCTGGGTGAATCTGAATATTCTTATGACGAATACCGGGGATATTTCCGGCTGAATCAGACTGTAAATGATAACGATATTGTGGCAGTATCCTATGTAACGGATGATTCCACCAAGGAAGGAATGCTTTTCAATGAGGTTTCCGACACCTCTGCAGTCGTTCTTTTGAAATTGATTAGGGCTCAGGGATCCAAACCGTCCTATCCCACCTGGAATCTTACCATGAGGAATGTGTATAATCTGGGAGCTTCTTCCATCTCACGTGAGGGATTCGATGTCAATATTCTTTATACCAAAACAGGTGAGGATGTGGACATTCAGCCGGTAGGAGATCCCCAGCCGTTCATCTATCTGATGGGTCTGGACCGCCTGGATGAACAGGGATCTGCCATTGAAGGCGGCGACAAAAAGATTGATGTCAATAATGGGAACATATTTAATCTGGCGGAAGGTTATCTGATTTTTCCGTCCACTACACCATTTGCTCCTCCTGCAAACAGTGAATTCGCAATAGATACATCTCTCTATGTGGATATCTATCAAATCAAGGATAAACAGCAGGAATTATCCGAGCATAAGTTTACAATACAGGTAACGACGAGCTCGGTATCTTCGAATTTTACTCTGGGATTTAACGTCCTGGAAGGATCTGAAATTGTTAAACTGAACGGGCGGGAGCTGCAGAAAGATAAAGATTATACCATCGACTATTTCAGCGGGACCCTGCAGATTCTGGCTGACGAAGCCCGCCGGGCAGATGCCAATGTGGAAATTGAGTATGAACGGGGAAGTCTCTTCCAACTGGATAAGAAAACCCTGCTGGGAGGCCGGATGGAATATTCCTTTGGTGACCGTGGTTTTATCGGAGCTACCGGTCTCTATCTGAACAAATCGACTCTCGATCAACGGGTTCGCCTGGGACAGGAGCCGGTTCGCAACGTGATCTGGGATGTGAATACCTCTTTGAGCTTTACTCCGAATTTCATAACCAAAGCACTGGATTTTCTTCCGGTTGTAGAAACAGGAGCAGAATCGAAGCTCAGAATCGAAGCTGAATATGCGGAAGTGAATCCCAATCCCAATACCTTCAATGAGGAAGATCTGGGAGAAACCAAGGGTGTGGCTTATATTGACGATTTTGAGGGCAGCAAGCGGACCACACCTCTGGGAATCATGTACCGGACCTGGTCCAGAGCCTCTGTTCCCTCACGTTTTCGGATTCCGAACAAAGGGGTGGATTATGAAATAAACCGGACAAATCCCGAAGAGATGTACCGGATGGACCGCAGCCGGGTCAATATGTTCTGGTATAATCCCTACTACCAGGTTCCCATTAACGATATCTGGCCAAATCGCGATGTAAATGCCCAGACCGGTACTACCACTAATGTTTTGGTAATGCAATGGAAGAACGACACCATACCTGACAGCCTGGCCTGGGCTGGCATCATGCGAAGCACCGTAAACTTTCCGGATCAGAAGAAAACCAAATTTATCGAATTATGGGTGAAGGGAGAAGTCGGAAATGTCAATATCGATCTCGGAAAAGTCAGCGAGGACAGCTATATCCGCGAGGGTACGTTTACCTTTGACGGACGGAGATCTCTGGGAAACCTGAATACCGAGGATATAAATCTGAACGGTTTACTGGATGACGGTGAAGACGTCGGCCTGGATGGCATTCCGGCAGGACAGCCCAATGCAGATCCATTTGACAACTGGGCCGCACCTCAGGAAACGGTACCACCTTTCCGGCAGATAAACGGTACTGAAGGGAACGGGAATGCCCAGGGTGCCAAATATCCTGACACGGAAGACCTGGATGGAAATGGTGGTCTCAATTTGGCGAATGAGTATTTTGCCTACAATTTTGATCTCGCAGATCCGCACCATCCGTATATAAACGGAAGCACCGAAAAGGGATGGAAGCTCTACCGGATTCCGATTCGTGCGTACGATCCCGATCTGGTGGTGGGAAATCCGGACACAACTTTTCAGGAAATCTATTATGTCCGCCTGTGGATCAATGATCTTCCGGAAGATGGAAACTATCATGAAATTGCACTTGCCACATTCGATCTGGTGGGAAACGAATGGGAGGAAACCGGGGTCGCTGCCAGTGATACCGATCCTTTTGTGGTAGATAACGAGCAGTTCAGCATCACCGTATACAATACCGAAGAAAATGCCCAGCCTCCTGAATCGTACACCTCTCCGCCGAATGTATCGGGTATTCGTGACAGGTATACCAAGGCGGTCAGTAAGGAACAGTCTCTGGTCATGAGATTGAAGAGGCTGGATCCCGGCGCAAGGGCAGAGGCGAACAAACAGCTGTATGAAAAGATGGATCTGATCAACTATCGGAAGCTGAAGCTCTTTATCCACGGAGACCAGAGATTACCTGATGATGATTCTCCTCTGGAATTCTATTTGCGATTCGGTCCGGCAGAGGGAATTTATTACGAAATTGGCGGAAAGGTTTATCCCGGCTGGAACGAGCGGAATCACCTGGATGTCGTCCTGGATGAACTGGCTAAAACCAAATCAGATGAATTTTTGCTGGGAGATTCAACAGCCGGTTTCTATTATTACCGGACAAATCCCGATAATCCCGAACAGTATTTTAAGGTAGTAGGCCAGCCAAATCTCCGTAATATAAACTTTATGGTAATTGGTGCCCGAAACCGGGGAGATATTTTTCTGGAGGATCATGAAATATGGATCGATGAACTGCGGGTGACCAATGTTTACCGGGATAAAGGTACCGCCATGCGAGTAATGACGGATCTGTCCATGGCCGATGTAGCGACCTTCAGGGCGCAATGGGAAGTTGTGGATTCGGATTTCCGGCGAATTGAAGATCAGTTTGGCAGTGGCAGTACCACAGAAAGACAGGATTACCGGATGTCACTGCGGCTCAATAAATTTCTGCCTTCCTCCTGGGGTTTTTCCATTCCGGTTTCCGGGAGTTTTGTACGCAGCCGCAATATACCAAAGTATTTTTTTAATACCGATAAGCTAACCAATTATAAGGCCAATGGACTCAGCGAAAAGTTTGAACAGTTCTTTGGTTTGAGTGAACTCAGCCCGGAACTGGAAGAAAATTCCAGGATTTCTGAAACCAAATCGGTGGGTGCAACCATCTCACGGCAAAGCGGACAGCAGACTCCCTGGTATCTTAAATATTCCATCGATATGCTGACGCTGGATATGGACTGGAGTCGGAAAGAAGCCAGTGATGAACGCAATGCCATGAATAATGATGAAAATATCAGTAGTCAGTTGCAGCTTCGGATCCCTTTTGACAGAAATAACACCTTTCAACCGTTTGGCTGGCTGGGGGATGGTCCTATCGTGCGCCTGCTGTCCCGGGAAAAAATGTACTTTACTCCCACTTCCTTCGATGCCAGTATTGCTATCAGGGACAATGAAAATATCCAGAAGAGCCGGCTTCAGGATACCTATAACAAGCGCGTCAGTACAACCTCAAGCCGGAGATTCTCACTTGCCTATAACCTGTTTCCGAGTCTGACGATTAATTTTGGACGGGATTTCCAGTCCGATGCGCAACTGAAAGGATACCGGACGGCTGAACTGGTTGAAGCTATTTTCACCGAATTTGATTTTGGTGTGGATAAAGTAATGAACCA
>JAFGSO010000066.1 GCA_016934605.1 Calditrichota bacterium
AAACGCGTAGCCCGTCCCTCATCCATCCTCTCTGCCGGAGGGATAAGCGGACGTCGTGAAAGGCAGGGCGACAGGATGCGGTGCCCGTCCGGTTCCTGTCCGATTCGTGCGGGATCGCCAGTGGTCAGTTCGTTCTGCTGCAATCCTCTGGTTAAACTGAATGCGGAACTAAGCATGGTGACGTTCTCATAGCCTCCTGTCCGGACGCGGGTTCGATTCCCGCCGTCTCCACTACTTTAAGAAAAAAGATAAAAGATCAAATAAAAAAGATGGATAATCAGCGGAAAAGCCCTATTTTTCTCTTTGATCTGAGTGATATATCTCCATTGTCCCTTATCCGTTTTCCCTTTTCCATTCTCCCTTTTCCCTTATCCCTGTTTTTAATGTTAGTCTCTCCAGAAGATAACTGAACCGATTGGTAATATAATATTCCCGGATATCCGGTTCCAGAACGGAGCCCAGGGTTACCGTGAATTCTTTTTCGGTAAATCCTTCCACTACCTTTTTCAACCGGAGAAATTGTTTTGCGGGGAGATCCGGGAAATTGATACCCCGCCTCAATAAAAATTCAATATCAAAACCATCCCGGATTGCTTTCCTTTCTAAAATCGCTTCAATCTTGTTTTTCATCATCTGATCTAAGGTCATCGTTTTCAGGATAACCTGTTTGTTACTGAACCGGGAAAAGGCAATTTTATCCTGATAATCACATTCTTTCTTTATTTTTCGGACTTCAATCTTCAGTCGTCTGGGGGAATGAAGTGACCGAAATTCGAATAACAGTGTATGATGTTTTATCTGAACATCGGTCATTTGAAAAGATTGAGATATAAATAATTCTAACCTCTCGAAATAAGGTTCATATCGGATATCTTTAACCATCCAGAAGTCTAAATCTGCAGAATATCTGGGCAGATCATGACATAACCGCAGCATCGTTCCACCGCCGAAAACGAGTGAATCCAGGAATCGGTTATTCTTTAATTTTTCCAAAGCCTCTATTTCAAATATCTCATGCTGTTCAAAAATATCCATGTTTCTCCATGAAAATTTTAGTTCTTTCCGGAAATTTTTTCACCCAATCCAAAAGTATGTCTCTGTCCAATTTATCCCGATAGAGGGAACTAATATCGATATTGTATCGGCCAAAGGACATTAAATAGAAGGCATCCAGTAATGCTTTTTCCGGTATGGCTATAAAAAAATTTTTCTCTTTCACAAATCCATCATATAGATCATCATTTATTTTGGTGTAATTAAAGATATTGTCATTAATCTTGATTTCTTTGGTTCGTTTTATGGCAATAGATTCAATGAAAACTTTCTGCATTTGGGTGGTAATTTCATAATAATCTAAAGCTGTTGCGAGTGAGATATAAGAAGGAACCTGTAATATATTGGCGATCTCAAATTTTTCCTCTCTGCTGAAATGCATCCATTTTTCCCGCAGGATATACATATTCCGTTTTGCCCGGATTAAAACGTTCTTCTTTACATAGCGATGTGCCAAAACTTTGGCAGCTGCCGGAGTAATTCCCAGTACTCTGGCGATATCTTCATGGCCAAAATAATCCCTGTCAATTTTATTTAATTCGAGCAATTTCATAAAGTACACATAATTATCATTATTGTTAATCAAATATACTTGATATATCCTCAAAATACAAGAAAAAATGTTCGGGAAATGAGTGAAAAAAAGACTGCTATCTTTTTCCCGTTAAACTGAATGCGGAACCAAGCATGGTGACGTTCTCATAGCCTCCTGCCCGGACGCGGGTTCGATTCCCGCCCTACCACTACTTCAAGAAAAAAGACAAAAGAAAAAATAAAAAAGGCAGATAATAATTATCCCAGATTCCGCAATAGAAGGTAATTTCTAATGCGTAGCAATAGAAAAAATTAGACATAAGTTGTTGATTTTCTGATCCATATAATTGCATATTTAGTTGGTTCTTAGGCGGAAGAAAATCTTACGAGGTGGACAATGGAAATGAAGATTGCTTTTACCGATAAAGAGATCACCCCTTGGGGTGGCATGTCGCTTCTACGCAACATGTTGGATCAGATTGACTTCACCACTGTTGTGGAAGGGTGTCCTGCTTTACCGCAGCCGGGTTCGAACCGTGGGTATTCCCCGCTTCGAATCATCGAATCTTTTATGGTAAGTGTGTGGTGCGGGGCGAACCGTTTTTTACACACGGAAGTGACTCGCCACGACAGTGTGCTCACTCAAATTTTTGGTTGGGATCAAGCTCCGGGTAACGATACGTACAAACGTTATTTCTCCAAATTCAATCAAGCGGTAAATCAAAGGGTATTTGATCATTTTTACCGCTGGTATTTCTCCCAATTACGCTTCGATAATTTCACGCTGGATTTTGATTCCTCCATACTTACCCGTTATGGTCAGCAAGAAGGAGCAAAGAGTGGGTATAATCCGAAAAAGCCAGGGCGCTTCTCGCATCATCCTTTGATGGCTTTTATTGCAGACTCTTTGATGGTTGCCAATTTCTGGCTGCGCAGTGGGGATGCGCACAGTGCCAATAACTTTGTAGGCTTTCTGGAGGATACGCTGAACAAATTGAATGGTAAACAGCTAAGCCTGGTGCGTTTGGACAGCGGTTTCTATGACAAGGAAGTGTTTGATTATTTAGAAAAGCGTGATCTCTCTTATATTGTTGCCGCTCGTTTCTACCGGCCAATCAAATGGGCCATTGCC
>JAFGSO010000422.1 GCA_016934605.1 Calditrichota bacterium
GCCGGTGCAGCATCTTCGCGCTGCAGAGGCTCAACATCGATTTTGACGTCGTATTCTTTTTCAACCTCATCACATATTCTGCGAATTTCATTCAACAATTCATCAACCTTATATTCAGGCAGCAGTCTGCAATCAAAATAGAACACATCCTCCCCGGGTATGGTATTCACATTGGGAACATTAGCTTCCTTTTTAGTCGGTTCAAAGGTACTGATGGCTGGCTCAAAAACGGTGTCCTTTACATCAAAAATCTGGTACAGGTCCTCTAGTTTTACCACTAGTTTTGAGGCCGCTTTAAATGCATTAATGCCCATATTGGGTAGACTGGCATGACATTGCTTACCTTTGGTCGTTATTTTTAACCAGACAATTCCTTTTTCAGCTACCTCAATCTGAGTGGCATCAGGGAGTCCTGCATCCGGTACAAGCACAATATCTTCTTTTCGAAACCATTCGCGGTGGTTTTTCAACAGATAAGATAATCCGAAATCAGACCCCGTTTCTTCGTCCGCTACCAGTATGAGATTCAGATTAAACTGCGGCTTCAGGTTTAGTTCTTTTAACGCAATTGCGGTAAAAATAGCGCTGGTGAGACTCTGTTGATTGTCTTCTGTTCCACGTCCAAATAGTTTGCCGTCTTTTTCAACTACTTCGAAGGGATCCGTATCCCACTTTTTCCGGTCACCTTCCGGGACAACATCCGTGTGGGCCATAATCCAGATTGTCCGTGCATCCGACTGTCCCGGAAGACGGAGAACCAGGTTGGGACGTTTTCCGTTTTTTGCTTTTGGATCTGGAGCATCTATCTGTTCAATATCCTGAAACCCTTTTCCCTCCAGAAATTTTTTTATATACATTGCTTTATCCCATTCACCTTCACCTCCGCTGGCCGGACTGATGGCGGGAATAGCGGTAATTTCTTTTTGAAATTCAATCATTCGGGGCCGGAGTTCCTCGATTTTATTTGTCACTTTTTCAAAAATTTGTTTATCCACCATGTTCTCTCCTTTTCATTATTATTGTAAAGGATTTAATTTAAAAAACATTGATACCTTAATAAAGGGGAAATGAATTTGGCGGAGACAGGGGGTTTATTCTGAAATTCCTGTTTTGGAATTATCCACAGGGACATTCATCCTTTTCAGTTTGTCCAGCAGACGCTTTACATGTCCTCCATACCAATAAATCCGATTACACCTGGGACATTGATAGAATGTTCTGAAAGAGTGGTACACTTTCTCCGGCACTTTGTCTTTTACTTGTTCTTTGCCGATAGATTGAAGAAGGGTGTTACATATACTGCAGAGGGATAAAATATGTAAATAGTCAAAAATATGAAATATCTCGTTAAGTTCATTTAATTGTGCTTCAATATGGTCAGACTGCAGCAGGATAGTGTGGGTAGATCCGATTTTCTGCTTATGGGCAGGACTTGCAGTAATAAATACAGAATGGTCAATACTGTTTAGAATATTTTTCGCTTCGTCGACATTCTCTGACATGTGGGCATCAAATCCCAGAAAACGAAGCCAACGTGCCAGACCTTTCAGCATGTTATCGACAATAAATATTTTCGGCTGGTCCTGATGATTTTGCATTTTTAGTCATTAAAAAAGGGGAAGATGGTTTTCTTCCCCTTTTAATATTTCGGCATGGTTATGATATTAAACCGGCACTTCTGGCCCATTCTTCGAATGATTTCTTGTATCGGCTGTTGAGATTTTGGGGCGTGGTTATCATTATTCTCACATAGTGATCCCCGGCACCTGCCGGACTTTCTATCCCCAGTCTCTTTAACCGGAAAGTTTTTCCGCTGTTCGTTCCTGCCGGAATTTTCAGTTTCACTTTTTTGCCATAGATGGTGGTAACTTCAATCTCCGTTCCCAGAAATGCCTGGGCAAAATTAATCTCTTCGGTCGAGTAAATGTCTTTGCCGCGGCGTTCAAATTTTGGGTGCGGTGCCACATGAATCGTAATATAAAGATCTCCTGGCACCCCTCCCGGAGGAGCCGCTGCTCCCTGACCGGTCATTTTTACTTTTTTACCATTCTCGGTACCCGCTGGTATTCTCAGTTTTACCTTTTTACCAAAGGGAGTCTGAACAAATGTCTCTCCACCCAGTGCTGCCTGTTCAAACGGAATGGTGATCTCTGCATGGTAATCTTCTCCTTTACGGCGTTGTCGCGATGAAAATCCATCTTCGCGGAATCCGGAACCCGATGAGCGTTTTCGGCCAAATCCGAAAAAGTCACCCAGCAGATCATCAAAGCCGAATTGACCTCCGCTGCCGCTCGCGCCAAAATTTGCCCGAAAACCGCTTCCCTGATTTGTAAAATCATGAAATCCTGATCCACCAGGCTGTCCATAACCACTGGCGAAAGGATTTTTCCGCATCAGATCGTATTCCTGACGCTTTTTGGGATCCTTCAGAACAGCATAGGCTTCACTGATTTCCTTGAAGCGGTTTTCAGCGTTTTTGTCTCCGCCTCTTCTGTCCGGATGGTATTCCTTGGCTAATCGCCGGTACGCCTTTTTGATGTCTTCGGTACCGGCATTCTCGTTCAGACCAAGTATTTTATAGTAATCTTTCTTTGGATCCATAATTTATAACACATGATTTCTCAAAAATTCATTTCCTGCAGGCTGTCAGGCCCGGGCTTCGGGCGAGACAGCATCTTCCTTAACAGGAAATTTTTTCTTTCTAAATGCATGTTTGACTACATCATCCATGCACTTCACGAAAATGAATTTCATTTCTTTACGAACCATTTCCGGAATTTCAACAATCTCGGACTTGCTTTTATCCGGAAGAATGACGGTACGTATTCCGGCCCGATGGGCGGCAAGTACTTTTTCCTTGATACCGCCAACCGGTAAAATTTTACCACGCATGGTGATCTCACCGGTCATGGCAATGTCGTTACGAACCTTCTGCTCGGTAAGCAGGGAAAGCAGGGCTGTAAACAAAGTAACACCTGCCGAAGGACCGTCCTTGGGAATTGCACCTGCCGGAACATGAATATGTATGTCCAGTTTTTCCTGGAAATTTTCTTCGAGTTTGAATTCTTTACCATGGGCTCTGATGTAGCTCATGGCTGCCTTGGCAGATTCTTTCATTACATCACCCAGCTGTCCGGTCAGAATCAGATTACCTTTACCCGGCATCTTGGATGTTTCAATGAAAAGAATGTCACCGCCCATTGGCGTCCAGGCCAGC
>JAFGSO010000423.1 GCA_016934605.1 Calditrichota bacterium
ATTTATTATCTCGAATGACCTTCTGTTTCAGTCAGTATTAATATATTTAAGGATCATGCCCTAAACTAATAATAATCTTACTTATTATGAAAAGAAATTTTCTTACCTTTGAAAGCAATTCCAATATTTTTACCCTATTTTTTATTTCTGTGAATATGCCAATTTATTGGCATTGGAAGCCGTTTTTAAGTCATTTTTCATCCATATATTAAATTTGAGGTTTTCAGGTATGTCCAAGTTCATTCCTCTTTTAGTAAGCCTGGTGCTATTATCCTCATTGCATATTTTTGCCGGAACCACGGGAAAAATTGCCGGAGTAGTCAAAGATACAGAAACAGGAGAACCTTTACCGGGTGTAAATGTTGTCCTGGAAGGTACGTCACTTGGTGCTGCCACGGATGCAGACGGCAGTTATATAATCTTAAATGTACCTCCGGATCTTTACACTGTCGTGTTCAATTATATCGGTTATCAAACAGTACGGGTGAGAGATGTTCGGGTGAACGTCGATTTCACTACCCGACTGGACCAGCGATTACAGCAGACTGTGCTCGAGGGAGAAGCCGTAGAGGTATACGGTGAGCGGAATCCCCTGGTTCGACAGGATCTTACCAATACTCAGGTGGCAGTCACAGCGGAAACCATTACCGAACTCCCGGTCGATCAGCTCAGCGAGGTGATTGCTCTGCAGGCCGGTATTGTGGTGGATAACAGCGGGGAGTTGCATATACGCGGGGGACGATCCAATGAAATTGCTTATCAGGTGAATGGGCTCAGTATCAATAATCCATACGGGAATTCTCAGGGAGTGGGTCTGGCCACCAATGCTGTGGAAGAAGTCTCCGTTTCCGCCGGTACGTTCAGTGCCGAATACGGCAATGCTCTCAGTGGCGTTATAAATTATGTTACCAAGGATGGAGGGAACAAGTATAATGCCAGTCTCAGGGCCTGGAGCGGTGATCATCTCAGCAGCCGTGACGACCTTTTTTTCAATATCGATGATCATGACCCTTTTAATAATCACCGTCTGGAAGGAACTCTCAGCGGCCCGGTGCCTTTTTTTAGCAATACTATGACATTCTTTGCTTCCGGAGTTTATCAGAAGGACAAAGGTCACCTTTATGGGATACGCATCTATAATACTGAAGATCTTCTGTTCATTGAAAGTGATCGCCCGGTGGTGGATCCTTATGGGTTTTCTTTTTCCGGTGGTCCCGATAATACTATTATCTTCGACACGGATCCTTCCCGCAGAGGTGCCAGCGGAGACAGCGCGATTGTGCCAATGGTCACCCGCGAAGCATTAAATTTTACGGGAAAATTGACCTGGAAACCGTTTAGTCAGATTAAACTAACCTATGACCTGATTTTCGATGACGGCGAAAATTACAGCAGACTTAACTTCAGGCGATATCGTTTTACACCGGATGGACGGCCGAAAACCGTCAGCCGCAATATGAGTAATTCAATCGGTATTACACATACACTTTCCAGCAGAACATTTTATACATTAAAATTTGGAGTGAATTTCAACCGGGCATTAACATCGGTTTATGAAGACAAGTTCGATCCGCGATATGTCCCTGCTGTTGATAATAATCTGGATAATCAGATTATTCCCCCGACTGATACCTATGTTGCCGGCGGAACAGATCTGGGTCGGACCGAGGAAAAGAACCGCTCCTATCTGGTGAAATTAGACGTGGTCAGTCAGGTATTAAATAATCATGAGTTAAAATTCGGTGGCGAGTTCGCTCAGCATGATATGGATTATGAATCATTCACCTATTTGTTTGAAACATTGGATGATAACCGGGGACGTTTCATTATACCGGATCCGGAAAAAAATCCCGAATATACAGAGTTTCAGGTCTATGAACGGGAACCGGTTATGGGTTCTCTCTATATTCTGGATAAAATGGAACTGGCCAGAGAATTTATTTTCAATATTGGACTTCGATATGAATATTTTCACTCACGGGCACTTTATAATCCCAATCTGGCAGGCACAGTAGACAGTGATGTAAGTGATCCCAATATTTTGAAATGGTCAGAACCAAAGCATAGTCTGATGCCACGACTCAGCCTCAGCTTTCCGATTACGGCTCAGGGAATTATTCGCTTCTCTTACGGAATCTTTCATCAGTATCCCAATCTGCGAAATATTTATCGTAATCCACGTTTCGTTGATTATAATTTTATTACGGTGCCAACCTTTGGGAATGCTAATCTGGAACCCGAGAGAAGTATACAATACGAGATCGGTCTTCAGCAGCAGTTTACCGATGATCTGAAAATGGATTTAACAGTTTTTTATAAGGATGTGAATAACCTGATTGAAGACCGGCGGGTTATTGCCGGTGAAGTGGCCATTAACAAAGAATTCAATGTCTGGACTAATATTAGTTACGCGAAAGTCAAAGGATTTACTGCTTCTTTTCTGAAAAGGAAATCGGCCCGCGGTTTGTTCTCCGCTTCCCTGGATTATACTTTCCAGGTCGGTGAGGGATCTTATACCGACCCGCTGGACCTGGCCGTGGATGTGAGAACTGAAAGATCAACCGCACAGAAGCTGGTCCCACTGGATTTTGATAGAACCCATACCCTGAATGCTACTATAAATCTCAGTAAAAGCGATAACTGGTTGATGAGCGCTATTGGCACCATGCGTAACGGAACACCATATACGCCATCATTACCATCCTCTGTACAACCTGTTGAATTTGAACAGAACAGTGCCCGCAGACCCTGGTATAAAAATGTGGATCTGAAACTGGAGAAATTTTTCAGATTAAGTAACATGCGATTTTCCATTTTTACTCATGTCAGAAATCTGTTCGATTTTGAAAATAATATTTTTATTCATACCAATACCGGCAAATCTCTGACAAATCTTGAAGAATCGTATAATCCAAACAGATTTAATAATCTGGAAGAAACTATCAGGCGGAATCCATCCGATTTCTTCCCGGTCAGATTTTTGGAAGACTTCTATCAGCGGGAGGACTGGTTAAATGAGCCGCGTGAAGTCCGTTTGGGTATGTCATTCGAATTTTAGACATTCGCCTGAATGGAAAATTCAGATAATGGTATATGAATTTTAAAAAATACATTGTAAAAACTGAAAAAATTAAAATTGGATAGAGGCATGAGAAATTACATGAGTATTCTGTTATTGCTGTTTTTTATAATTGCGGTAATTCCACAACGGCTTGTCGGTGATGACAATAATCTGAAAAAAGTTGATGTTAAACAACTTTCTGCTTCTGAACGCTGGAATGTGGTAGAAGACCAGATGAAGTCTTTGAAAAAATCTCTGCAGCAAGATCCGCGTCACGATGAACTGAAATTTACAATCATTGAAGGAAACCAGATCCGTGTTTTGCTGACCAATCAGGGATCCATATCTACTCCTGACGCAGACCTTTCGAACGCAGATCTGGTCTGGCCAAAAGGAACAAATTCACTTGGATATGCTTTCGAGTTTGGACCGCTGGTTGCTGCAGAAGTAATCGGTGGCACCGGCGACACGCTTCACATAGTTGATGATGGTTTTATCCTGAGCTCGGATGGTGATTATGAACCGGGAACCATAAAGCGCTGGGGATGGGAACCAAAACTGGGATTTTCAGATCCGGCTTCAAATGAGGTAGCCACATTTTCTGATCTGGACCGCAATGATGACGGCAAACCGGACAGCTGGCCGGAAAACTGGTATAATGATGTGCTTGGCAGGTACGTATGGCCGGCTTTCCTGGGAGATGATGCCACCACGCCCGATGAAGAAGTATATTATATCATGGATGATTTCGATAACCAGGAGTTCGGAGGTAATTTAGGAACCAGAGGTTATTATCCCTTTCCCAATGACTCAACAAAACAGGGCCTGGGACTGGAACTGCAGGTACGAATCTTCCAGTTTAATAATCCATTGGCCGAAGATATCATTTTTCTGGTTTATACAATTACCAATACCAGTCCTAAAAGGCTGGACCACGTTTATCTGGGAATGTTCGGTGACCCCCATGTGGGAGGTCCCAATGATTTCGCTGACGATAATGCCGGATTTATTTCGGTATTCGATCCTGACTATGTTGACCGACCGGCGGTAACAAACCTGCTCTATGCCGAGGACAGTAACGGACGGGGAGATTTCGGAAAAATACCCGGAATGTTCGGTTATAAATTTCTGGAAAGCCCCGGTCTGGACAGCGATGGATTTGACAATGATAATGACGGTCTTCTGGATGAAAGTCAGACCAACGATGCCGGAACTCTGATTTTTGGTCCTATTGGTAGATATGGAGATCCAAAACTGCACTGGTCCGGAGATGAAGACGGCGACTGGAGTGAAGAATTTGATGATGTGGGGGTTGATGGAATTGACAAGACAGGAGATTTCGGAGAAGGTGATGGTAAACCCAATCAGCTTTTTTATACTGATTTGAACGATAACAGTATTTTCGACACGGGAGAACCATTTTCAGAACGACGAGAACCGGGAATGCGCTTTCATGGAGGTGAACCGAACTTCGGTTTCCTTGATATTGCTGAGTCCGATCAACTGGGTCTTACCAGTTTTAATGCACTGCTTTATGGCGGCGACAATCGTCCCAGAAATGATGAACTTATGTGGGAAAAAATGTCCACAAATAATCAGCGACCCGGCGATCCGCCTCCAACCATCGAACAGGAATCGGATAATGTCTTTATTTATGGTTCCGGTCCCTTTTCACTGGATCCGGGCGAAAGTCAGCGTTTTTCAATCGCTTTGGCACTTGGGTTGGATTTCGATGACTTGCTCAATAATGTGGAAATTGCCCAACAGGTTTTTGAATCGGACTATCGTTTTGCTCAGGCACCCAAGAAACCGAGACTGGTGGCCGTTCCTGGAGACGGAAAGGTGACTTTGTACTGGGATGCCGGCGCTGAAACATCTTTTGATCCCTTCGTATCACGTGCAAACCCGGACAATCCGGATAAAGGTTTTGACTTTGAAGGTTATAAAATTTATCGCAGTCGGGATTGGAGTTTCAACGACACCCAGACAATTACCGATTCAAAAGGTATTCCTTTCCTTTCAGAACCTCTGCGGCAGGTCAATAATCTTCCGGCACAATTCGACCTGATAAATGAATTTCAGGGCCTTTCGGATATCGAATATGCCGGAAGAGGTGTCCGATATGATCTGGGTCGTAATACCGGTCTGGCTCATATGTATGTCGATTCCAATAATGTAAAAAACGGGGTGACCTACTTCTATGCGGTGGCTTCATATGATCATGGTGATGTAAAGGCCGAACTTGCACCAACGGAAAGCCAGCGGGTAATTCAAAGGGATCCGGTAACCCGCCTATTCAGTTTTGATGTAAACACCGCTATGGCTGTCCCCAATGGTCCGGCAAGCGGATTTCAAAGTCCCAGCCTGACAGATAATTCGGACAATCTGGTAACCAGGGAAAGCGGAAATGCCACCGGTAAGGTTTGGATTGAATTTCTTAATCCATTTGAAGTGGAAGAAGG
>JAFGSO010000005.1 GCA_016934605.1 Calditrichota bacterium
AACGAATTTTTGCATGGGATCCAGAATATCACGGCGTTTTGTTCGGTAGGTAGTCTTGTCCATAAAGTTAAAACCATCTGCAGCAGCTGAGCCTTCGCCTATGATTACCTCCTTTCCAGCGTTTTTCAGTAATGCGGCTAATGCCCGGATAACGGACGGCTTCGTCGTATAAGTCGGGCTTTCAGCAACTAAATTGGGTTTGAGCATAATTCGATGCTTCCCCCGTGCAACCGTATTAATACCGCCAAGTAAATCGATTGCTTTTTCAACAGCATAATCGATTTTATCATTTTTAATTTTAACGATACTTACCACGGATTTTTCTTCGAAGTCAGTACAACCCAATACCAGGCCTAAAGAGGCGGCCGTGCTTACTTTGATAAATTCTCTTCTACTGATATTTTCAGACATTTTTTTATACCCTCAGTTATTTTAAGTATGGTATTCCGACCAGATGAAGCGGTCTACTGACCAGTCCGGATTTGTGAAATAACGAAAGGAAAGGTAAAAAGCCAGTAGCGGAAATTCATGAGCAAGATGTCTCCGCTGAATGTTCGGGCTATACCAGAATATTATTTCATAAAAGAGACAGTTTTGGCTATCAGGTTTCCAAGTTTTTGATTGCCTGATACCCGAATTCTTTTGATAGCCTCTTCCTCGGTAATATTTTTTGTGAAAAGACGCCATGCTGTATCATCATCCATTTCGATAGTCGTATCGGTTTCCATGTTTTTTGATTTCATGAGCCGCCACTGGTTTTCTTCACTAGCCAATAACCAGCTGCCTTCAATAACATCAGAGATATAGATTCCAATATTTTCACTATCAATGCCAGCCGCAAATTTATTATAGACCGGCGGAACACCGCGGATAAGAGTGTTGATTAAAGGTGAAAGCCATTTTTCCTCTATCAGAAGCGGCCGTCTTACAGCTTCTCTTATCTGTTGTTGATGATGCCACTTTTCCGTGTATTCGCGGGCAATGTCAAACCAGTTTTCCGATTCCTGTTCACCGGCCCAGGCAACACTAAACAGGGCAAGTCCTTTTGGATCCAAATCTTTAAAATGTTGAACTGCTTCAGGGGTTGTAAACTCTGTTAATTCAATAATTAATAAAGGACTTAAACGTTTGGCGGCTCTTACCCATAGATTATTTAATCCATTTAAAAAATCGACCAGAGATTCATAATCGGTAATTGGATCAGATGGATCGGAAAGTTTGTGTTGATCCCGGTGCAGAGATAACCTCCTCAAATCCCCATCGAGCAAGTGAGCAGCAATATCTTTGACGTTCCATATTGTACTGGAAGTTTCATATTCCCATTCTTCTGCCGATAACGATTTTAATAAGACGATCAACTCGCTTTGGGCTTCTTCAAAAATGGGTATGGCATTTATTTCGGGTAGAGATTTCATTTGTAGATTCACTCAAAATTGGTGTAGAACGGGAGTCATATTATGTGAACCTATTTTTATGCTGACTTAATTTCCGAGTCAGGTGGTTTGTATTTTTTTACCCTCAATTTGAGTATTTCTGTGTATTATTAAAATTGTGCCTATTATTCCCGTTAATATTAATCCCATATCCTCATAAATTCCATTATAGGCCGCCAGAAATCCTCCCAGAGAGATTATTAAAGGAATAATGAAATATGTAATTGAAATTCTACTATTCAGCATTAAAAATATTCCGAAAGTTAATATCGTGGTGGGACAGGGAACTAATCCGGCCGGAAAGAATTTGGGATAAACATGGCCTAAATAATAGCCAAGTACTTGATATCCAAGAATAGCATATAAAATAAATAATATTCCAATAAACTGATAGATTCTGTCAGGTGATCCCACACGAATATCAGATTTCATAATACTGTACAAAAACAATATTCCTTGAATGGTGCAGAAAAAACCAAAGACATAACCGAATATGTGAGAAGAGGACCAGTATATAAATCCAAATATAATCCCATTCATTAGCCAGAACAGTGATAATACTGCCAGTATAATTATTCCAGAATATTTGCTCTTTTTAAGCAAAAAGTATAAAACCAGAGCAATAAGAACATAAGCAAATATTTGAACTGGCCAGATGTCAAGGTTATAATTCTGCAAGACCAAGAAAAAATCTTCTATTGAAAAATCAGGCATGATCAGTTACCCAAATGTTTTTTTCTCATTAGCCACCTGACGCCGTTGTATCAACCTCCCCACAGCTTCGCCATGACATCTGCATGACATAGCTATAGCTCTGAACCGGACAAGGCATTTATATTGAAAATCTATATTTTCCGGAAGTTTATGTATTTTTATTGAATTTGTCAAGGAAAAACGAATGGATTCACAAATTTACGTGTATAGAGCACATAAAATAGAGCTCCTCCGATTAGGGAACGGGTCCAGGTCTCAGCTGATCGAAACTCTTTTAATTGAGGAGGGATGGGCTGGACGGGATCAGCTGAATAAAAAAGTTTATGCAAATTAGACGATGTCGGCAAACAGAAATTTCCGGCACAGGTTACAACCTGGAAAGGAGACTTTCCGGCAATGGGTTGTTTTATCTGTTATCACCTTCACAACCTAAACCGCGTATTGGATTTTATATCCATCCGGAAATTTTTATAAATTTTAAAAATAATTCTGCAAAATTTTGCCTTCGTGTCCGTTTACTTATAATAGAGACTAAAAAGAGGAACTTGTATCTGTTGAAATTCCTGGAAGATTGTCATCACAACACTAAGCAATCGTATTATCGGGATTCGTTAACAAAGAATGATACGTAAGGATCATGAAAAAATATTTTTATGAACCGCAAAAACTTGACAAATCTTTCAGAATAGTGTATATTTAAAAAGTCTCCTGTGGTAAGTTGCCCTGCTCTGAGGGGAGCAGGACACTCGAATATGCAGCTTGCCTAGGACCTCTCTTGAACTCACCGGTATACTGAACCGACAATTCCCCCTGAAATGCAACATATGTGATAATCTTTGCAACATATGTGTTAGAATTGGCTGCTATCTTTTAATAGCTTATTTAGTGAAGATAGTTACGATAAAGATCTATCGCACGGTTCCAGATATTATGAAAATTTGATTTTAACGGAGGAGTAAAAAATAATAAACGTTTACAGTAAACAAAAAAAAATGCAAAATGGAGATGGAAAAATGAAAACGATCTTCTATCTTTTGCTGTTATTATTATGCTCTTCTATTTTGATAGCTCAGGAGAATCAAAAATATTCCGATCGAGCATCTCCAGACCCCACTATTCTGAAAATCCCAGCGAATCATGATCCGTTTTTCAGGGATTTTCCGGTGACATCTTTTTATGAATCGCGTCAAAGCTGGCAGGTGATCATCGACTCTACCTGGGGCCCCGGACTGCCTCTCATTCAAAAAGAGACTATCTTTAACCACTATGCCAATACCTTGCATGACAAATTTGACGGCTTTTTATCATTGGGAATGAATGATTGGACAGACTGGTACAGTCTCAGGGATTCCTATTATTCGCGTATTGATAGTGCCACCAGCCGTGGAGCATTTTCGGCAATTATGAGTCAATTAGCCCATGCTCTGAACGATATCCACACTGAAGCGATTGACAGCATCATCTATTATACTCCCCTAAACCCGGGTATCCCCATACTGGTTTTATCCGGCTTCGTCTCGGTGGAACACTTCGGGGCCGTGCTGACGGTTTTACCCGACAGTACCCTGCTGGTCCTCCGGGTCGTTCACAATCATCCTCTGGGGCTACAACCGGGGGATATTATTCTGGGATATGAGGGTATTCCCTGGAAAATTCTGGTTCACCAATTGTTTCATGCAGGTCTACCTACTCTGCCGGGTTGC